>JBBIID010000094.1:4508-9350 GCA_037446675.1 Paludibacter sp. | reverse complement strand
TAGACATAAGAATTTCACGGAAGACTTATTAATGCAGCTTGATGACATTGATCGTTTATCTGCAAATCACAATTTTTGTATTGTAGGAGATTTTAATATTAGTTTTGCTGATGATTTCTATTTCACAAAAATGGGGAGAGAAAAATTGATAAAATCATTCGAAAACAATAATATTAAACTACTGACTATTGATACGAAAGAGTGTATAGACCATATAGCAATATCAGAAAAATTTGTTGGTTTATCAGACATTAAAATATTTGAATGGAATTATGACTACTCTTTATCTGACCATAAAGGAGTCTGTGTCGATTTGAAACTCTAAATATTATCTTTGCATTTGTAAAATAAAATATAAAATTATGGCAGATTTTCTGACTACAAAAATGATAGCTTCTGAAATAGAGGAAATAATTAAGAGAGCAAAACAAAAACTTTACATTATTACTCCATATTTGAAACTGTCCCCAACATTTTCTGAAAGATTATTTGAAGCTTCTGAAAGGGGAATAGAAATAGCTTTTGTTTATGGTAAAACCAATTTAAGTAAACAGGATCAAGAATTGATTAAGAATCTGAGAGTAAATATATATTATAAGGAGAATCTACATGCCAAATGCTATGCTAATGAAGAAAAGGCTTTGATAACATCTATGAACTTGCATTCTTTCTCAGAAGCAAACAATAGAGAATTTGGGACTCTTATTAAAAAAAGTATAGATAATAAAGCATATCTCGATTGTATTGAAGAGATGGAAAGTGTTTTGTTGACATCTCAGCCCGAAAGATTAATCGAGCACCAAATTATTAGTGAAAAATATGAATATATTGATTTTGTTTTTGAATGGTACAAACATTTACAGAAAACATATCCGGAAACAAAATTTTCGATTGTTGACGGAATAATTCATGCGGATTCGTTTCCTATACCAACTGTTTCATTTTCTAATGAGTATGGCTTTGCTACTTTAACCTTTAAATTGGATAAAATTGATGATTTTGATTTATTGCGTGATGCCCATGCAGAAAAGCTAAGAAAGGCTCTTGGAAGGTATCGTTTTTACTGGAATAGGGGCAGTGCAAATACACATAGAATTTGCATATACCAAGGAAAAGGTATTGAATTTGAAAATATAAAAGATTGTATTGAGTATTGCACGGTTGGGTTACTTGCTACAATAAATGTACTTAATGATTTTTGTTGAAACATGCTCAAATTTTGCTGTTCAACAAAAGGTTGTATGTAGCTGGGAGTTTCTATATAAATTAAAACTATTTTTTCTATAATATTTATGCCTGAAAGAATCGATTTATTTTGTAATATGCTTGTAAACCGTTCAATTGAAAATCAGCATAGTTTGAATGCTTTATATTCAAAGGAACTTTGGGGTAATTGTTTTTCGATATTGAGGCAGGAATTAGACAGTCTTCTAAGAGTTATGTTCCTTTTAGGTATCTCAGATTTAGAACAACGAAATAAATTCATTACTCAAACCTTGAATGGGGAGAAATGGTCATTCATCAATGATAAAGGCAAAAAAGTTTATATTACAGACAAGACGATGGTTGACTTGGCTGATTCATTGATTGGCTGGGCAAAGAATGTTTATATGTTTGGGTGTGGTTTTATTCATCTATCAAATTTCCATAATTATGCGGTGATTAATCCTTTCGTTCGGCTACCTCAAAGTGAAAAAGATAGTATCATTTATTATATGAGGAGTTATCACAATGCAATTCTTGATAATAATTCCCCAATAGAAGACTTTCTGCCCTATTTGCCGAAGATTATGGATAAAATATCAGGGAACTTGAATTGTTATATACAAGAACTAAAACGGAATGAAAGGCAAAATATCTTATAATTCTTAGAGTTTTGCCAGTAATATGCCAGTCGGTCAATAAAAAAGGCTCGTAATTATCAGATAATCTGACCATTACGAGCCTTTATTTGTACCCAGAGCCGGGATCGAACCGGCATGGAAGTGAATCCACTGGTGTTTGAGACCAGCGCGTCTACCAATTCCGCCATCTGGGCGTTAGCGGGTACAAAAGTAAAGAATTTTTTCTAATTGACAAACGTTTGTAATGATTTAATTTTCTAATGGAGAATTATTATTTACAAAGTGTTTGAATATAGTTAGTTAGTTTTTTGAAATATTTGATTTTTTTGCAACAAAGTCATTTCTTTTGCCTGCGAATATGTCGTATCGACAATATAAGCAATCCAGTGCTCCATTTAGGAGACGAATTTTTTCTGATGGTTTTAAGCCAATTTTGTCAAGACACTCCATGTGAGAACTGATTACCCAAACAGTGCTGCCAGCAAACTGATGCTTCATGGTTGTTCCTAACGAGGCGTAAAGACCTAAAATATCGGAAGAAGTTATTCGCTCTCCATAAGGTGGATTGGTGACCAACATGCAATTTTGAACGGGAGCTTCCAGTTTTTGCACAGGCATGACTTTTAATTCGATATATTTGGTCAATCCTGCACTTTTAATGTTTTGTTCCGCTATTTTAATAGCTCGTGGTGAATTGTCGGAACCATATATTTTGAATTTAAAAGGAGTTTCGATGGAATCGTCATTATACAGTCTGTCGAAAAGCTCCTCGTCAAAATCATTCCATCTTTCAAAAGCAAAGGAGGAACGATAGATGCCGGGAGGAATATTTAATGCAATCAGTCCGGCCTCGATCAAAAGAGTGCCCGAGCCACACATGGGGTCTACAAAGTCGGAATTTCCTTTCCAACCAGCCATGAGGAGCATTCCTGCTGCTAAGGCTTCGTTGAGCGGTGCTTCCGTCTGTCCAACGCGATAACCGCGTTTGTGAAGCGATTCGCCCGAGCTATCAAGCGAAAGTGTGCATTTTTTGTCGGCAATGTGTATGTTAATCATCAGTTGCGGATTACCCAAACGAACCGATGGGCGACGTTCAAATCTTTCGGCGAACCAATCTGCAATAGCATCTTTTACCCGATAGGCTACAAACTTGGAATGACGAAATTGTTCGGAGAACACCGTAGAATCAATAGCAAAAGTGTCGTCAACCGATAAGTAATTGCTCCAGTTTATCTTTTTTACCTCCTCGTAGACTTCGTCTGGATTTGCAGCATCAAACGTTTGTATAGGTTTTAAAATTCTTGAAGCTGTTCGTAAACAAAGGTTAGCCTTGTAAAGCAGCGATTTGTCGCCCGTAAAACTTACCGCACGACGCTGAAGTTGCACATTGTTAGCTCCCAAATTAACGAGCTCTGTGGCAAGTACCTCCTCCAGTCCACGGAAGGTTTTAGCAATCATTTCAAATTCCATATATCTTTTTTGTTCTTAGATGCAGGTTGTGTGTTACGCAAAGTAAAATACTGTTCTCGTGTTTATTTTGTCATCTTTTTGTTTTGGGCCAGTTTTGCTCCAGGAGGAACATCGGTGTCCACCCAAAGGTTACCGCCAACTACGGCATTGTCACCTACGCTAATATTTCCTAGAATCGTAGAGTTTGAATAAATAATTACATTGTTACCAATGTGCGGATGACGTGGAATTCCTTTGATTGGATTACCTTTTTCGTCGAGTGGGAAACTTTTTGCTCCTAAGGTTACTCCCTGATACATTTTTACGTTATTCCCAATAGTTGCAGTTTCGCCAATTACTACCCCCGTACCGTGATCGATGGTGAAATAAGAACCTATTTTTGCGCCGGGATGAATGTCAATTCCGGTTTCGGAATGAGCCATTTCGGCAATAATTCGCGGAATTAAAGGAACATCGAGCTGCAAAAGTGCATGAGCAATACGATAATTGCTGATGGCACGTATACTCGGATAGCAGAATATCACTTCGCCGAAGCTCTTGGCCGCCGGATCGCCATTGTAAGCTGCAACCACATCGGTGTGCAATAACTCGCGGATTTCAGGCAACTGCATAATAAATGCTGTAGCTTTCTCCCGCGATAAGTGGTCGAAAGCTTTGCATTCGAGCGATTCGGTTCTTGAATTGAAACAAAGTCCTGCTCTGATCTGCTGTTCGAGTAAAATTTGTATTTTGTCAACATTAACACCAATATGGTACACCATGGTTCTAGTGTTTACGGCTGCATCGCCAAAATATCCGGGAAAAATAACGGAGCGAAGTAGCTGTACTATTTCCTGAAGCACCACTGTAGATGGCATAGGGTCGTGTTGCCCATGTTCGGAGCATACATTTTTAAATCCTTCGACGTGCGAAAGTTTTTTTATCGTTTCAAGTAAATCTTTGTTCATACTAAATATATAGTTACTTTTTTATTGTGGTAACTGCGTTAATTGCATTTTGAATTCGCTGAGTTCCAAATTCCTTTACAATAACGAATGGTTTTCCTGTTTGTTCGATTTCTTTTTTGTACCAGTCGAAGAAATAATCCCGGTCGTTGCCATGTTCACGCACCGAATCGGGCTTCCATACCAAATCTGGTGCGCACAGCAAATAAAGATCAAAAAATACGGTTTTCAGATGCTCTGTCAGAAACTCGGGAACTTCTTGGTATTTGTATTCGAACCATACTTTGGTAATAATAAGTTCGGTATCAAAAAAGACGAAATCAGAGTGTGAATTTTCAGGGTTTAAGTAGAATTCTTCGGTTTCAATTTGTTTTTTTGCAATGTTGCAAACATCCTCGAATGTATAAGGTCTTTTTAAGTCTTCTACGTATTGTCTGGCATATTCCGGTACCCAAGGAGATTTGAAATGCTCGGCAAGAGCTTTGGATAATTCAGTTTTTCCCGTTGATTCCGGTCCGATGATGGCAATTTTGAACATTCAATGAAACTTCTACTCTGGAGTTTTGCAAACAATTATTATCTTT
>JBBIID010000094.1:0-4498 GCA_037446675.1 Paludibacter sp. | reverse complement strand
ACAAAAAAACATGTGCAAATTTACGATAATTATTCTGCTTACTCTAACTTTATCAACAATTAGTATCAATTCTTATACTCAAAATGTTGATACGGAACTTCTTCGCGGGATAAACCAAATAACCCAGACCGAAAAATTGTCTCAATTTGTATCGAATACAACTACCATCACATCATTAAGCGTTCCGGTGATAATGGGAACAGTCGCACTAATTGAAAAAGATGATGAGTTACTAAAAAATACGCTATATGTTGGGGTCAGTATCGGAGTAAGTGGAGTGTTGACATACGGACTTAAACACACGATTAAGCGTCCTCGTCCTTATGTTGTGTACGACGATATTGTCAATCGAAGCGTGCTCTATGGCACCGATCCTCAACTTTCTTTTCCGTCCGGGCATACTTCTTTGGCTTTTGCAACGGCCACTTCGTTAACCATGGCCTATCCTAAATGGTATGTGGCTGCACCCAGTTATTTGTGGGCGTGCTATGTAGGATATTCGCGTGTCAATTTGGGCGTTCACTACCCTAGCGATGTGTTGGCTGGAGCAATACTTGGTGCCGGGAGTGCTTATGTGACTTATAAAATAAACAGCTGGTTTTGGAAAAAACAAAATAATCGTAAATTAATCGGTTTGCAGGCATATTTATAGAACTGATTTTATGAAGAATAAATAGCTTCCAAGCTCATACAGCCTTCCTTTTTCCTCCTTTTAATAGAAATTTCAAGCAATGTATTTTTCTTTTTCAATAAAGATTAATTAAATTTTGCAGAAGATGGTGATTTTAACACGAATAATGACTTAATTTGCGTAAATCATCAGATTTTAGATAAAATTAAACTTTTGTTTATTGTCAAAAACTTTTTTGACACATTCCGTGTTTTAACTCCAAACAAAACATTATTAATTCATTTAATAAGTTTTCCCAATTGGTATACGTACCAATATTTCAGCAGAAGTCTCTAAATAAATTCAAGCAAAATAGTTTATATATGGTTTACAACAAGATTGTTTTAGTTACACTTCTTATTTTAAGCATACTTTTTTTTAATTCCTGTTCAAGTGTAAAAGATGTAGCATATTTTCAACGTGTTGAAAATAAATCGGTTAATGATAAAGATAAATCTTCGGCAAAAGTAGCTCCATTTGTAAAAAAATACGATTTGTTCGAAGCGCACATAAAACCAAAGGATTTGTTATCGATAACCATTGTGAGTACAGTCCCGGAGGCTTCGAGGATTTATAATTTGGTGATGCCGCAATTATCCGAAATATCTCGTGGATCAACCTTATCGGAACCTTCGTTGCAGGCTTATTTGGTCGACAATGATGGTTATATCGATTTTCCGGTATTTGGACGAATCAAAGTGGCAGGGCTTACCCGACAGGAATTAAAGGAAAAACTTCAGGAGAAACTGGCTCCTGCATTTAGTAAAGAAACTCCGATTGTTTCGATTCGTATTATCAACTATACGATTAATATTTTAGGGGAAGTGGCGAATCCCGGAAGATTCGAAACAACGAACGATAGAATGACTATTTTTGATGGATTGGCGCTGGCAGGCGACCTGACGATTTACGGGCGAAGAGATAACGTGAAGATTCTGAGGGAAAATGCTGCCGGAGTGAAAGAATATATTACGCTAAATCTGAACGATAAAAACGTTATTTTCTCGCCGGGATATTATCTCGAACAGAATGACGTGGTTTATGTAGAGCCTAATAATTCGAAAGCCAGATCTGCAAAATATGGTGCTGCCGAGTCGTTCGGTATTTCATCTCTCTCGCTATTGTTAACCTTGACCAGTTTAATCTTTACCGTATTCAAAATCTGATAAAATACGATACTTGTGTTCGAAATTCACTATTTCACACATGAGTATTGAAGAATAATTGAATGTTTTTGGCAATGTTCATTTTATTGTTGTCGGAGATTTTTATCCGTACTCAATTAAATATGAATGTATAAATGGCAGAGGTAAGCTAGAAGTGCCAAAGCCATAATTGGTTAGTATTATCACTTTATTATTTTAATAGTTATAACTCATGAATAAGTATTCTGAATTCGAAGAGGAAAATGAAAAACAAACCGACTACGTTGGTATTTTCTTTAAATATATTTCTCATTGGAAATGGTTTATTGCTTCGGTTTTTGTTTGCGTCCTTGCTGCATATGTAAACCTCAAATTTACATTGCCGGGCTACGAAGTAGGCACTTCCGTTCTGTTGAAAGATGACCAAAAAGGTGGTGGCACGAGTGAAATGGTTGCTTTTAAGGAAATGGGACTTTTTACGCAAAAAAATAATGTAGACAATGAACTGGAACAACTAAAAACTGCCACACTGGTTGGTGAGGTTGTGAAGGAACTGGGGCTGAATGTAAGTTACACTCAACTCGGAAAAATCGAATTTCTTCAAAAAATAGGAAAACTGGTCGGCTGGAACAATTTAGGATTGTACGACAAAAAGGTGATTTATGGAGGCGAGTGTCCGTTTATTGTAAGTGCGCCCGACGCATTACTCGATAGAATGGAAAAACCGGTGGAATTTCGTGTTTTGGTTCATCCTTATGGCGAATACGAGTTCACAGGAAAATTCAACAACAAAAAGTACAAAGTAAAAGCATCAATCTCTGATAATTTTGTTCAATTGCCTTTCGGGAAGATTAATCTGGAACGAGGAAAATACAAACCGCTGGATGACATGGTGATTGATGTATTGCTGATGAACCCAATGAGTAGTGCCGGCTGGCTTGCCGGACAGTTGGATATGGAACTTACCTCCAAAACGACTTCGGTAGTAAATATATCGTTTAAAACACCGAATGTTCAGCTTGGAAAAGAATTTCTGAATAAATTGGTGGAAGTTTACAATCGTCAGGATATGGACGATCAAAACCAAATGAATACAAAAGCAGCTCAATTTATCGAAGATCGTTTGAATACGCTTGCCCGGGAATTGGGCCAAGTTGAAACGCAGGTTGAAAGCTACAAACAAACTCAGGGAATTACGGATATTAAATCGCAATCGGACATGTTCATACAGCAAACCGGCGATTTTAGCCAGAAACGATTAGAAATTGAAACTCAATTGGGTGTTATTTCCGACCTCGACGATTACATGCACAAAAGAGAAAATCGATTCCAATTGCTTCCCGCCAGTTCCGGCATTCAGAGTCAGGCACTGAATGAATTGATTAACAATTATAACAAACTGGTGCTGGACAGAAACAAACTATCCCGTATTGCATCGGAAAGCAACCAGGCAATGATTGATTTGACTTCGCAAATAGAGTCGATGTTCAGCACGGTTCAGTCGAGTATAAGGAACGAGAAAAATAACCTCTTGATTGCACAGCGCGATTTGATTTCGAAAAACAGTGAAAACTCAGCTCGAATCCGAGCCATTCCGCGTCAGGAACGCGAATACACCGAAATAAAAAGACAACAGGGAGTGAAGGAAGCATTATTCTTATTTTTACTTCAGAAAAAAGAAGAAAAATTCCTCAACATGTCGGTGGTGGAACCTATTGCAAAAATTATTGATGTTCCTAACAGCAGCGGAACGCCCGTTGCTCCGAAAAAAACTCTGATCTTGATGTTTGCTTTAATAATGGGGCTTGTAATTCCTGTTGTGATTATAAAGATTCGCGATTTGCTTCGTTATCAGATCGAAAATAAAGAAGAGTTGGAAAAAATGTCAATTGTTCCGGTGCTGGGCGAAATTCCGAAAAACGATCAGGGAGAAAGCATTGTAATAAGAGAGAACAGCACCGACAGTTTTACCGAAATAGTAAGATTGCTGAGAACAAATCTTTTGTTTGTGTTGGATACGCCTGATAAAAAAGTGATTAATGTAGTATCGAGTGTTAGTGGCGAGGGGAAAAGCTTTGTGGCGGTAAATTTGGCAATGAGTTTGGCGCTTTTAGACAAAAAAGTGTTGTTGATTGGGCTGGATACCCGGAAGCCAAAGTTGGCCGAATACTTGAATATGGACAACAAAACCGGAATCACATTATTCCTTACGGGTCAGTTGAGCAAGGATCAATTGATACAACCAACAGGAATTCATCCTAACTTGTCGGCAATTATGGCCGGACCAATTCCACCGAATCCGAATGAATTGCTTGCCAAGCCGGCTCTCGACAAGCTTCTGACTGAGTTGCGGACAAAATATGATTATATCATTATTGATACTGCTCCAGTAGGCATTGTCTCGGATAGTTTTTCGTTGGATCGACTGGCGGATGTCAATTTGTTTGTTGTTCGCGCAGATTTTACTCACAAAAAGAATATCGAGGATGCAACAAAATTATATAAAAATAAAAAATTGAATAACTTGTATTTTGTCCTAAACGCTTCGGATATTAAGAAGAATACCTATCATTATGGCTATCGCAAAAATAATGTATATGGTTATGGATATGAGATGGAGCAAAAAACGAAGTAAGTTTTAAGCATTTTCAGGTATGGTGAATAGCAAATATATAAAAGATAA
>JBBIID010000093.1:3626-9378 GCA_037446675.1 Paludibacter sp. | reverse complement strand
TAACAACCCACTCGCCACTATAACCTCCAAACTTCCATGAATAAACTATTTTTCTATTTTCTATCACTTCCGTTATTTTCCATTTGTGCAGATAGTTTTTCCCGTCGTTAGGCACATTAAACTCCGTTTCGAACCCTACAATTGGTTCAAACGAATTTAAAGTGTTGAAGTACCATTTTTTCATCTGCTTTATATCAGTAATGGCTTTCCACACGACATCTATCGGCGCTTTGAACACTCGCTCGACAATAACCGGATTGTTGCCAAAAAGATGAATGGTTTTCATGGGTACCGAGTTGAAGTAGTGATCGGCTGCTTTAGGGTCGGAGAAAAAGTGTTGTCCCGATATTATTTTATCATTTTCGAATTGCCATAAAACAGCCAAATTATGATCTATATTAACTCCATCTGTTCTGTTGGTTTTTATATGCTGACATTCAATCAGGTAATTTTGGTTCGAAGACACAATGAGTTTCTCCACCTCCGGATTAGAATTTGTCATAATGACATTCATATTGTCGAAAAACGTGATAACTTCATCCAGACCTCTTCGTATCCCTGCTAATTTGTGCTGTCCTAAAAACGACCATGTAACATCCTCTGTCATTACTTTTTTAATCCCTTCCCTGTCGTTTGCTGAATATGATTCGAAAAATAAGTCTATTATTTTTTTATGAGAAATTGCCATTTATAAAATCGAATGTATAATTATTTTTAATAAATATAAAACATTCATTATTAGATGTTGTTCAGTTTTTCAGATTTTTTTAGTCTTCGAATGGCGAAATAATACAACAAAAAAGCTGTCAACCAACCAATTGGTGGCGACAGCTTTTTCGTAATTATTGTATGTAACTTCGACTATTTAGTCATTCAGACTTTCAAGGATTTTTTCAAATTCATTGTCAATTTCGTGAAGTTGTTTTTTGCAAACAGCCATAAGTTCGGCAGCGCGTTTTACTTTTTGAGAAATAACATCCATGTTTACTTCGGTGTTTTCTTCTAACTCCGACAAAATTTTCTCAAGTTCGGCAACAGCCTCGGTGTAATTTATTTTTTGCTTCGACATGACTTTCTTGTTTTAGTGGATTTTGTTTCTAGTCGTCGGAAAAATGGACAAGCACGTGTCGGTACGAACTGAAAATTTTCGATTTTGATACGTAGCCAATATAGCGTTTTTGATTGTCGACCACAGGAAGATTCCATGCACCGGTATCTTCAAAAATTTCCATCACCTTTTCCATTGGGAGATTTTGGTTAATGGTAGCCGGTGGCGATATCATGAGTTTCTGCACCTTGAAACGTTGATATAGTTCAGGGCGGAACATAATATTTCTTACCTCGTCGAGCAAAACCACGCCCATGAGTACTTGCGTATCAGGATTTACGACAGGGAAGATATTTCTGTTCGATTTGGAGATAATTTTCACCAGTTCACCCAATGTCATTTCGGGCGAAAGAGTCGATAAATCGGTTTCAATTACATTTTCCATTTTTAGCAGAGTAAGCACCGCTTTATCTTTGTGATGAGTAATTAATTCTCCCTTTTGCGCAAGTCGCATTGCATACAAACTATGTGGTTCGAAAAGGATAATGGTAAGGTACGAAACCGTAGAAACAATCATTAATGTCATGAAAAGGTTGTAACCTCCGGTAAGCTCCGCAATAAGAAAAATTCCGGTAAGCGGAGCGTGCATTACTCCCGACATTAAACCAGACATACCTGCCAAAGCAAAATTTTCTTCCGGAACATTAAACCCGAAAATTTTAAGAACATTTGCAACAATATAGCCTGTCAGACAGCCAATAAAGAGAGAGGGTGCAAAAATTCCTCCAACTCCACCAGAACTTGTCGTTGCTGTGGATGCAAATATCTTGAAAATGACAATGAGTACCAAGTAAATAATTAATATCCAGGGACTATCTCCAAATCCGAGGAAAAAGCTTCGATCGAGTACCGAGTGAGCATTGCCGTTCAGCAAATCGTCGATAGTGTTGTAGCCTTCACCGTAAAGTGGAGGAAAAAGAAAAATCAGAATGCTTAAAACCACGCCTCCTACAGCCAGTTTAGCGTAAGGATTTTTCACTTTGCGCATTTTCCCTTCCAGCGAATTCATCCCGCGGGTAAAATAAAGCGACACTAATCCGCAAATAATTCCCAATAAAATTAAGAATGGAATTCGCTCAATGGCAAATGGTTCGTACACATCAAACTTGAACATGAATGCGTTACCAGCAAAAATATAGGATAATGCTGTGGCTGTAACCGACGAAATAAGTACCGGTACAATGGCTGTTAAAGTCATGTCCAACATCAGCACTTCAAGTGTAAATACCAGTCCGGCAATGGGTGCTTTAAAAATGCCTCCAATAGCACCGGCAGCACCGCAACCTACAAGTAACATCAACGTTTTTTGATCCATCTTGAAAAATTTTCCAAGATTGGAACCAATAGCTGAGCCGGTAAGTACAATTGGCGCTTCGGCTCCAACCGATCCACCAAAACCAATTGTGAACGAGCTGGCCACCAAGGATGTCCATGTGTTGTGGAGCTTTATAATGCTTTTGCGTTGCGAAATGGCGTACAGAATTCGGGTAATCCCATGACTAATATCGTCTTTTACTATTTTTCGTACAAAAAGCGATGAAATGAAAATTCCTATTGCCGGAAAAACAAGATACCAGTAATTAACTTCTAGGCGGCTGAAATTTTCGGTGAGTAAATGTTGTATGAGGTGGATGGTTGATTTTAGTAAAAAAGCCGCTAATGCTGCAAAAACACCCACCAAAAAACTTAATATAAGAATGAATTGCCGTTGCTTTATATGCTGCTCACGCCAGGCAATCATTTTCAAATACCAATCTTTTTTATCTTCCATGTCGTTCAAAAAAACTAACAACAAAGATACGGAAATAACCTTGTTTTCAAACGCCTTTGCCTTTAAAAATTATCTCAATGGTGTAAATGAGGATTTTAAGATCGGTAAGTAATGACATGTTTTCGATGTAAATAATGTCGAAATTGAGGCGTTCTATCATTTTTTCGATGGAGTCGGAGTATCCGATTTTTATTGGCCCCCACGATGTTAATCCCGGTCGTATTCGGTACAGCAAACAATAATACGGTGCTTCTTCGATAATTTGATTGATGTAATAGCGTCTTTCCGGTCGAGGACCAACTAAGCTCATATCTCCTTTTAAAATATTCCAAAACTGAGGAATTTCGTCGATTCGGTATTTTCTTAGAATTCTACCAAAAGGCGTAATACGTTCGTCGTCGGAGCTGCTAAGCTTTGGTACACCGTTTTCAGCACCCTGATACATGGTTCTGAATTTTATAATTTTGAACGGTTGCCCAAAACGACCGATTCTTTCTTGTTTATAAAAAATCGGTCCTTTCGAATCTTTTTTGATCTTTAAAGAACAATAGATAAGAAATGGAGAAAGTAAAACTAACGCTACAAATGAAAAAATGATGTCGAAGAATCTTTTTAAGCTAGCTTCCCAGTCTTTCATTGAAGAGTCGGTGATGCTCACCAATGGGTTCATTTCCAGTTTTTCAATTTTTGCACTTCCTGTGAGTATTTCGTACAATCTTGGAGTAAACTGGATGTCAATATTGAATTTGTAAAGAGAGTTTATTATACCGAATAGGTGGTAATCATTAGTATTATCAAGAACCACATTGCATTCCTGAATGTTGTTTTTTTCTATTATTGAGGCTATTTGGGTCATATTTCCAAGAACCTGCTCTTTTGGAACATGGACAGGCTGATTTGTGGAAACAAACCCGATAAACGTATTTCTTTTTGCATATTTTTGAATGTCATTCGCAATTTTTTTTGCATTTTCGCCTGTGCCAATAACGATTGTGTTTATCGTCCATTTTTTTGTTTTAAAGTTGTTTTGTATTTCGGAGAATACGAGACTTCTGAAAATGACTGTCACGAAAAATAGTAAAGAAAATAAAACGAGCAAGGAAACATAGAAATATTCATACGAAACGGTTACATCATTCAACTTCAGTGCAAAAAACACAAATAATGATATAATGATTGATGTTGTTAATGTATTGAAAACTAGAGCTAGTTTTGTTTTTTTTAGTGAGTTGAGGTAAAATCCTGATAGATAATAAACAAAAATGCAGCAAATAGGGAAAAGTATAAGGCTGCTAAAATAGTCAAAACGAGGAATTAGAATTCGAATGCTATTAAAAATTTCGACATTGTTTACCGCTTTTCTGAATGCAACAAATCCAAACCACACAATGAGTGCGGCTATCATATCATACAGTATGTATTTTAAGAAAAGCGTATTTTTGTTCATTCAAGCGTGTTTTTATTCCCTGATTATTTCGAAAAGGTTTCCTTTTCCCAGTTTAATAATCGAAGATGGTTTTGGATTGGCGGTTTCCTCTTGTTTGAAGTTTACAACATAGTCGACACCAGATTTTATTAAGTCGGATATTTGAGAAAAGTTTGCAGGAGTAGGCTCGCCGCTTACATTTGCGGAAGTAGAAACGATCGGTTTCCTAAACTGTTCGCACAATTTCTTTGAGAATTCTTCCTTTGTTACCCTTATTCCAATGGACTTATCTTCCGCAACCAGATTTGTTGCTAGGTTTTTTGCCTCAGGATAAATAATGGTGAGAGGTTTCTCTGCGTACTCTATCAGATCCCATGCCATTTCAGGGACATCTTCAAGATAGGATTGCAATTTCACGGCATTGTCAATTAAGACCAACATCGCTTTTTTGTCTTCTCTTTGTTTTATTTTAAAAATCTTTTGTACGGCTTCTTCGTTTGTCGCATCGCACCCTATTCCCCACACAGTATCAGTAGGATAGAGTATGACTCCTCCCGAGCGTAGAATTTCAATAGCTTTTTTTATTTCTTCTTTCATAATTAGACCCATTCAAGAAGCGGACATATTAATTTTATAAAACGAATGAATTGATATTTTATTTTGCAATTCTCCTAAATGTCTGAATAAATTATTTTGCATGCAAAAAATAGTGAAATAAAGGAGTCACAAATAAAACTGAGTGCAAATTTAAGAAAATTGATCAAATTTCAGTAAACGTACAATTTGATTGTTTTTAAACATATAAGCTCGTAAAAGGTAATTATTGTGTGAATAAAAAGTTTTCCATACCTTTACAGCAACGAAAAAATAAATATATCGGTATTGTTGTAATGTGAGTTAATGTTCTGATAAATAAAAGTTTATTTTTTCCTGAGGAACAATGATTTATCCTCACCCAGAGTAGAAAAATAAAGTACGATGATAAACACATGGATTTACAGAAGTTTAACAGAACAACAAATTGAGATACAAAATAAATTAGCAGAAGAATTAAGTATAAGCCCCGTACTCGCCCAGTTGTTGGTTCAACGGGATATTCTCAATTATGAGGATGCCCGAAGTTTTTTTCGTCCCGATTTGAATAATTTGCATGATCCGTTTCTTATGGCAGACATGCAAGTGGCTGTGACCAGACTTACAAAAGCTATGAGAAGGAATGAAAAAATTCTTATCTATGGCGATTATGATGTAGACGGAACGACTTCTGTCGCCTTGGTCTATAAATTCCTGAAACAGTTTTATTCCAATATTGAGTTTTATATCCCCGATAGATATTCCGAAGGATATGGAATTTCCATTCAGGGTATTGATTACGCTGCAAAAAATGAATTTAAGCTAATTATCGCTCTTGATTGTGGAATAAAAGCTGTTGAAAAAGTAAAGTATG
>JBBIID010000093.1:0-3616 GCA_037446675.1 Paludibacter sp. | reverse complement strand
CGCTAAATCTTGGGGTTGATTTTATTATCTGCGATCATCACACTCCTGATGCAGTACTCCCTCCTGCTATTGCAGTTTTAGATCCGAAACGTTCAGATTGTAATTATCCGTATAAACACCTTTCGGGATGCGGAGTTGGTTTTAAATTAATGCAAGCTTTTGCAATAACCAACAATATTGAGTTCGACAGACTTACGCCATTGTTGGATCTATTGGCCTTGAGTATTGCATCTGACATTGTTCCAATTACAGGTGAGAACCGGATTTTGGCTTATTACGGGCTAAAACAAATAAATACAAACCCAAGTATCGGATTAAAAGGAATTTTGGAAGTATGTGGCTTAACTGAAAAGGAAATCACAATTAGCGATATTGTGTTCAAAATTGGACCAAGAATAAATGCTTCCGGGCGAATGAAACTTGCTTCAGAAGCTGTGGAACTTTTAGTTTCGTCGAGTCAGGCTTTTGCAAAAGAGAAAAGCGACACGATTAACGAATACAATAACGACCGAAAGGATCTTGATAAAAATACGACCGATGAGGCGATTGCAATGATTGGAACGGATAATCGCTACGAAGGGCGAAAATCTATTGTTGTATATAAACCTGATTGGCACAAGGGAGTGATTGGGATTGTAGCTTCCCGTTTGTCGGAAGAATTTTATAAACCGAGCATTGTTCTTACCAAATCGAACGGACTTGCCTCGGGATCGGCACGATCGGTTCCCGGTTTCGATATTTATAAAGCGATAGATTCGTGCCGGAGTCTTCTCGAAAATTTCGGAGGGCACATGTATGCAGCCGGTCTGTCGCTTAAGGAGGAGAATATTGAAGAATTTACCGAGAAATTTGAGCAATATGTTTCGGAAAATATATTGAAAGAACAAACCTATCCTCAGATAGATATAGATGCTGTTCTGGAGTTCAAAGATATTACTCCCAAGTTTTTCAGGGTTTTAAAACAATTTGCTCCGTTTGGTCCGGGAAATATGAAACCTATTTTCGTATCGAAAAAAGTATTCGATTACGGAACGAGCAGGTTGGTTGGCAAGGATCAGGAACACCTTAAGCTTGAATTGGTTGATTCGAGTTCGGAAAACGTGATGAATGGAATTGCGTTCAGGATGCACGAATATAATGATCATCTGAAGGCGTTGAATCCATTGGATATTTGCTACACGTTGGAAGAGAATTCGTTCAATAACAACACAACCATCCAATTGATGATAAAGGACATTAAAATTGTTGAGAATGAGAATCTGGCTTAATCGTGTTTGTGTTTTTTGTAAGGCGAGCCAAATTTGAATTCGATTGCTTTTGATTTGCAATTGTCAATGCAAGTTCCACAAAGAATACATTCCGGATTTTCCATTCTATTGTCTTTCACCATTTTCTGAACAGGAAGACTCATGGGGCAATCGTTGCTACATGTTTGGCAACTAACACATTTGTCGCTTTTTGCGTTAAGTTGCAAAGATGGTAATCGTAAAATATTGCGAAGTTTTCTCCCTAAAATCATGAATGGAGCCATCCAGCAAAGATGATGACAAAAAGATTTTTTCCCGATTAAGAAAGTTGGGATTACAATTAGGGCAAGAACAGCGAAATAGGTGAACAAGGAACCAACATTGGCCATAGAAAAACCATATGTAGTTTGATAAAAAGGATCTACAGAACTATATCCTCCATTTCGGATGGCAAGAACGACAATAAATGAGATCCAAGGTATCCAAATAATCCACTTTACAAAGTTTCCTTTTTTAACCTTTTTGTCGTTTATATCCATTATTTGCTCCTGCACTCCACTTGCCGGACAAGCCCAGCCACAATAAGCTCTCCCTAAAAATAAAGAACTTAAAAACATAAGCAGAAAGGTAATAAAACTGCCGGTAATGATTCCTTTTATTGTTCCGTCAACAATAAGATATGGAGATAGATAATAGAAAATGGCAGGGAAAAGCAAGAAAGTAATAATCAAGAGAGTTTTTCTTGTTTTTTGGCGCTTGTTTTTTGTCTTCATGTACCTTAAATTTGGGTGCAAATTTCTGTAAAAAAATTCATTTTTCAATGAGTTTCTCCAACTTTTAAAATTTAGAATTTATTATTGAAGTAGTAGCAACCAATATTATTATAATCTCCATGGTTTCTTAATCGTCGAGTTTAAGATACGTTCTTAAATCTTCGATTAACTGTTTTTGGTTAGCATCAAAGTTCTCTAAATGTTTTGCCAGATTCCTAATATGAAGTAATAAATAATCAATATCATTACCCTGAATTGTCTTGTTCTTGATTAATACCAATAATTCATCAATCATTAACTTTTCGGTGTCAATAAGTATGTTTTGAGATTCATAATTATGTACAATCTTTGACGTTAAATCATAATTTATATCTTTTAATATCCCGGTATATTTAGCTGTTTCATATCCTATATTTTTTAAACTCAATCCCGAGTAATTGATAGTGACACTATCCGACAATATGGGGTTAGATTGTATTTTAGTGTAGGTGGTTCGCAAAGTATCCAGGCTCAATATCGTAGTTTTAATATTTTTATTATTGTCTTTTAGCTCATTGAGAATGGTTTGTAAGACCTGCTTTTGTGTAGAACGCTCTTTATAGTTTGAGCCGATATTACTTACCCAAAAGGCAATCAGGATACCCAAAATTACGATGCTAAGTTGTTTGAGATATTCTTTAAAGTTCATAGAGATGAATTTTCGTGATTAAAAGAGGTTGCTGTTAGCGCCAAGCATTTATGGCTGGCATTTAAGTCCTCATTTAATTGCTATAGTTTAGTTTTGTAATTTTGCCGGTGCTTTCTTCAATTATTAATTGATGTAAACCAAGTGCAATTATTTTTCCTGTAATTGCGATTTTATCAGTGTTTACAGTGATGTAGTAGCTATATATACCTCCAACTGTATTTCCTTTAAACTCTTTCTTTTTTGTATAGATGTCATTTATGGATAAAATCTTAGTTCTGATTGTGTTTTGATTTGAGTTATAGAGTATTCTAACTTTCTCTGCTGATACAAAGGACAATATGGTTCCACCTAAATTATTATTGTATATTATAGAATCTCCAATTTCAAATAATTCATTTCCTGTTAATTGGGAGCGCATCTTACGGTTGTAATTATCGCTATATATATTTGATATTGTATCATTTGTATACTTAATCACATCAGCACATAACGTTACTTTGGTTTGAGACCAAAATGGGTAGAAAGTCTTCTTCAAATCAACTGTATAGTTGATATATTCTTCATCCGGTTTTAGTGGCCTGCTTCTTATCATTGCTTGTCTGGAGTCTAATATTAATGCATCATTGGAACTTCCGCCGAAGCACAAAAATTTATTAGCTTGTGAAACGCCAACAGCAATGTCGACATATTGTACTTGTTTCCCAACAGGAGCCGAGCTAATTGTTCCGTTATGAATTACAACACAAGAACTCAAGAAATAAGTAGCAAAGAGTATTAAGATCAATTGTTTGATTTTCATAATGTTTTTTACTTGTTTTTTTGTTATAGCTAACAATACTTGAGATTAGGACTATCTTTGAACTTAATCCTCATTCACAGTCGTTTAGAAATAAGGTGAATGGGGAAAA
>JBBIID010000092.1:0-9407 GCA_037446675.1 Paludibacter sp. | reverse complement strand
TATAATAATCGTATGTAACATTCAAACGGCTTTTGAAAAAGCTCAAATCCACTCCTAAATCGAGTTGATTAACTTCTTCCCATTTAATATCACCATTGGGAACTCCAACCATTGTATAACCTTCGTTGGTGTTGAAAGCATTGTTTTTGTAATAAGGTTTCCAGGCAAAAAGCGGAATATTATTTTCATTACCCAATAATCCCCAGCTTGCGCGAATTTTTGTATTGGATAACCATTCGAATTTATCCTTCAAAAAACTTTCTTCGCTTACACGCCAACCTGCATTTACCGAAGGGAAATTTCCCCAACGGTTGTTCGGCCCAAAACGAACTGAGCCATCGCGACGGAAATTAGCAGTAAGCAAATATTTTCCTAAATATGAATAGTTAATACGTCCGAAATACGAAAGACTTCTGTCAATATCAATATTATCACCGGCTTTTTTGTTTTCATTTCCCGAAAGTTGCATCGATTCTGCCACTGGCACAGGAAAATCATAAGCAGTTGTCCAAACATTATATCCATCGTAACGCGAACTCTCTGTACCTACCATCACTTTAAAGTCATGATTATTTATTTCTTTTTCGTACGTCAACACGGCATTAAATGTCAATGCGCGTGAAGTTCCAGCTCCAACAGACATCTCATCTGGTTTCAAACCATCGCCAAGATCGGCTTCTTCGGTAAAATACTGATGAGAAAAACCGTAAAATTCACCGGCACCAGTTACACGCAAGTCCAATCCTTTTAAAAAATTGATGTTCATATATGCCTGTCCACGGAGCGTGTATTCATTGTCCTGATTTGCGTGATAAATGAATTCACGAGCATAAAGGTTAGGTCCATTCAAAATTACCGGAGTTTGTGCCCAACCATTCGGTTGCTCCGGATCGAATGCTTCCATAAATGGCAAAGTGCGGAAGGGCAAAACATTAGTCAATCCATCTCCACTACGCGATGGATTTGTCTTGCCTACAATACCATACAGATTTTCTCCAATGGTAATATGTTTATTAAATTTATGTTCAACGTTTGTGCGGAAAGTAAAACGTTCTGCTTTTGTGTCGATGTATGTTCCATTTTCGCTATAATATCCTGCCGACAAATAGAAACTTGTTTTCTCCGAAGATCCCGACATAGCCATATTGTATTCCTGCTCAATGCCCGTATCATATAACAAATCCATCCAATCTACATCAGGCAATTCGTTCACATCGCTTACGCCCAATGAACCCAGCAATGCACCCGGAGTTTCGCTAAGCATATCTTTTGCGCGGAAGAAATCATCGCGGTTAAGCATTTTTATATTGGTAGTTATGTTTCGTAAACCATATCGCGCATTAGCATCAATATGTGTTTTTTCTCCAGCTTTACCATGTTTAGTTGTAATTAAAATAACTCCACCAGCTGCTTTAGACCCATAAATAGCTGCTGAACCTGCATCTTTTAATATCTCTATATTTTCAACATCTCGCATATTAAACTCAAAACCGGCACCCTGAGCCACACCATCGACAATGTAAAGTGGTTTCATCCCATTTGTAGAACCAGCACCTCGAATAACAATGTCTGCAGCACTTCCGGGAGCTCCGTCACTTTTTGTTACAGTTACACCGGCCGCCAAACCACCGATAGATTCAGCAAGGCTCTTTGACGAAAAATCCTTTATGTCGGACGATCGAACGGAAGAAATTGAGCCTGTAAGGTCACTGCGCTTTTGCACACCGTACCCAACTACTACAACTTCGTCCAACGATTTTGTATCTTCTTGTAATGTAACACGGTATATGGTTTTGGCTGCAATAACTTTTTCCTGATAAGGTTTGTATCCGATATAAGAAACGTTTAATGTAGCTCCAACCTGAACTGACAGCTTAAAATTACCATTAACATCAGTTATCGTTCCATTCGCAGTACCGGGAATGCTGACCGTTGCTCCAATAATGGCTTCATTATTAGAATCAACCACATTTCCGCTTATTGATATTGTTTGCTGCGCATAAACATTTATAACAGAAAAAAGGCATAAAATAATCCATGCAAAGAAAACAGCTGATTTTGAGTGTTTCATAGGTATCATATTGAATGAATTAACAAATAAAAAAGTGAATGTACAAAAAAAAAGCGAAGCGGTTAAACTTCGCCTTTTCTATTCAAAAAAACAGGAAAAACTTATTTTATTGATTTCAATATTTTGGTAGTGAATGAAGAACCATCTTCTCTGATAGCTTTATCGATAAATAAGCCATTCATCGGTTCTTCTGAAAGTCTTCCACCTTGCAAATTATAATATTCATGTCCAATAACAGGACTGACATTAACAATAGGAGTAAAAACATCAGTGGTTACAGCGCACGAAGGTGCATAGCCTTTTACTGTGCCATAGGCAGATTCAAATAATCCTGGATAATCATCATTATAAAATTCCGGACTAGTCTTTGTTCCAGTATAAGCACTTGTTCTGAAAATTGCACCTGATTCAGTTCCTGGATTAATATTGGTGCCTTCTGGAATTCCGCTTGGCCACATCCACCAGCCAGCACCTGGATTATCTGAAGTAAATTCAAATCCAAAAAGCTGACCAAAAACATAAGTTTGTGCACCAATTGTAGTTGCTGTAGCTACAGCGAAGTCAGGAACTCCCAATTGTAAAATATTCCATGTAGCACCATAAATATTTCCTCTAATTCTCTTAAAACGATGAGAATCTCCATTAAGTCCTCCATCTCCACTCCATTTATTCAATGCTAGACTTCTGGTTGCACCAGCAGCAGTTGGGGCTTCCGCTAACCAGTTCTCTAATGGAGTACCTGTAACATCTACTGCCATTACGAAAGTTTCATCTACTTCAACATTATTAGAAGCCGCCCAAGTGTCAGTATTACAATCCCATTTTACAATATAGAAGCCATCCGCATCTTTTGGATTGTTTAATGTTTGCGAACTAGCGTTGAATGCTGCAAAAAATGCAGCTACAATAAATAAAGTAATTTTTTTCATATCGATAAATTTAATTGATTTATAACAATGCAAATATATGGTCCAAAAACTGATTTAAGCAATTTTACAAAAAAAATATAAACTCCAAAAACAAAATATCAGTTATAATCAGACATATAGTCATATTTATATCAACAAAAATATAAATAAGGTATTAGAAAAATATGGCCAAAATGCCTTAAAACCTACGCAAAAAGCGATTAGAAAAACAACTCAATATTTGAGGTTGCTAAATAATTATTATTTTTGTTTTAATCTAAACAAAACAATATCATGAAAACCTACAAATCAATCATTTACACATTCACATTATTCTTTGCTCAAAGTTTATTTTCCCAAAACATAAGCTTTCCAGATGATGCCTTACAACGCGGATATTACAACAAACCGTATTTTCGTTACGAAGCGGAATCCGGAAAATGTGAATCAAATGGTGATTTTTTAAGTGCAACTTATGATCAACGTGAGATTCAGAGTGAAGCATCGAATCAGGTTGCTGTAAATTTAATTGCCAAGGATTCTCATATCCAATGGACAAACTCACAACAGGCTGATGGGTTGACAATTCGCTTTTCGCTACCGGATAGTCCTACAGGAACAGGTTCAAAAGGAACATTGGCCTTGTACGTAAATAATGAATTTGTTCAGAATATTCTACTCGATTCTTATTGGGCCTGGCAATATATTTTAAAATCGGGGAGTAAATATCCAGACAACACGCCCGACGCAACTACTAAGTTTCCGCGAATGCGCTTCGACGAAACACACGTAAAGCTTTCCTCCAAAATTCCTGAAAATGCCGTAATAAAATTAGTAAAAATTGATGACAATACTACACCATATACAATAGATTTCATTGAATTAGAAAACGTAGCTCCCGCTGTAAGTTTTGAGTCGATACAAGATCAGAACAAAATTGCTTATTCTGCCGACCAGGGTGATATCGCGTTATTTATAATGGCAAATAAAGGAAAAACAATATACATCCCGGAAGGAAGATTCGAAACCGATAAACGCATCCTTATTTCCTCTGCAAGTAACACTAAAATAATCGGAGCCGGATCGTGGTATAGCGAAATTTATTTCACGGCTTCATCGGACGTAAGAAGCACTTACAATCAGAGAGGAATTGAGGCTTACGGCGACAATATTTTGATTTCCGGTTTATTTCTTAATACAGTCAACAACAAAAGATATTATCAAAATAATGATTCTTATCAGGTTGGAAAAGGATTGATGGGTAGTTTCGGAAACAATTCCGTTATCCGCGATTTATGGGCCGAACATTTTGAATGCGGAGGCTGGATCGAAAATGCCAACAATTTGCTGATTCAAAATTGTAGATTCAGAAATAATTATGCCGACGGCATGAATTATTCGTATGGAACAAAAAATTCTATTCTCGAATACTGTAGTTTCCGAAACAATGGAGATGACGATATAGCTACGTGGTCGAGATCGACCGGCCTGTGCCAAAACAACATTTTCAGATATTCCACTGCAGAGAATAACTGGCGGGCTTCCAGCTTAGGTTTTTTTGGCGGAAAACAAAACAAAGCATACAACTGCGTAATTATCGATCCGATGGAAGCAGGATTCAGAGTTACGTGCGATTTTCCGGGAATGCCTTTCAGCACCGACGGATATAACGAAATGTACAATATATCTGTTTATCGTGGGGGCGTTGCAGCAGGAACTGTTGGCATATCTGGAGATTTATGGGGAAATCAGCAAGGAGCACTACACTTGTCCAGTAGCTCGCAATACGATTTACTGAATTTCTACATCCATGATATTGACCTTTATAACTCGAAAAACGATGCGATTTTTATTGGAAGTGGATCAAAATACATCAGATCTCTCGTACTTAAAGATATTAATATATACGGAACCGGCAGATATGGACTTTATTTTAGCTCGACAAAAGGCGATGGGACTTATTGCAACATAAACTACAATAATATTGGTGCTGCAAGCAATAGCAATCAGATTCCTTCGGCTTTCACATTTACTGAGGACTGCGATTTTTCGGATGTTCCTACTGTAGAAAACAATAACTTTAAAGCGAAGTATTCAAATGGGAAGCTTCAAATTTCGGGACAAGAATCGGGATTAGTTGCTTTGTACGACACTTTAGGAAAGCTCGTTCTGAAAAAAAAATTCACAAGCAGCACTATGAATATCGATGGAATTTCACCAGGGCTTTATGTAATTGCATGGAGAAATCCTGATTACGTTCAGAAAATATCAACTTATTAATACGATTTTATTTCCAGCACTTTTTCTTTAAACTCCTTCGAAGAATAGATAGCCCTACTCTTCATTTTATTTTTATAGGCATAAATTGTATTAACAGAATAGTCGAGAAAATGAGCAATTTTCTCACTATCGTTCACTCCAAGACGAATCAATGCATATATTCGAAGATCGGTATTCAGCAGTTCGCCACTTTTTAAAATAATATGTTCTTCTGGTTTTAGAAGCTTATTAAATTCTTCAACAAAATTAGGAAACAGCTTAATGAAGATTTCGTCGAAACGCTCGTAAAGAGTTTCGCGTTCTTTTTTTATGTTCAAATTCTGAGGAAACGATTTAAGGTCATCAAAACGTTTATCCATTACCTTCCGGTTTACCCAACGCTGAAGGCTTCCAATCTTCTCAATATACTCAGAGTTTTGATTGAAGAAAAAACCAATGTATTCATTTTTAATTTTATTCGCCTCTATCAGCTTATCGTTTGTTGCCTGAATTTCTGATTTTGCAGCTTTAATGTGTCGGAAAGATTGCCAGATAATAACCAACGCAACAATCAGCGAAAGCGATAATATCGAAATAAATATTACGAACATCAAAATAGTGTCTCTTTGTCGTTCAATATTGTTTATCCTTTCCCCTTCGATAATAGGCAAAATATTTCCGATTTCGAGTTGACGATGTCTTGCACTGTAAAATGAGGCATCTTTCAGAGCTTGCCGGATATAGGTTACCGCCGAATTAATATCACGTTCTTCGTATAAAAGTTGAGCAAGGTTACGTAAAGCGACTGTCTCTTTTGTCGACGATTTTATGTCCGCTATAGCCGCTTGTATTAAATATGGCTTTGCATCACTTTTCTTTCCTCTCAAATTAAGTAAATATGCGATACTCGACGTTGCAATAGCCAAATCATGATTATCGTAGTTCTCCGAATCCAGCATTTTATCAAAAGCATAAATGGCATCATCGTTTTTGTTCGATTTCATGTTCTTCAGACCCATTGCAGCCCAATATCTGAATGAATTTTCGGGAAGAAGAACTATGGCTGAATCGAGAATGGAATTGCCTGTTTCGTTATACTTCCGTACAAACTCACGACGATTATTGTAATCGGCCAAATCGTAATACAATCTCGATTTGCAAGTGTAATACTCTATTTTTGTTTCATTGCTAAACTGAGACACATTCAACGACGATAATATATCAAACGCTTCTTTGAATAAACCGGATGACAAATAACAAAAGCCCAATTTTATATTGGCTAAACATTTTTTTTCGGGTTCGTTTAGCGTGGTGGACAAATCTATCAACTTTTCAACACAAACATAGGCTGAATCGTAAATATATGAACGATATTCATCATAAAGCTTATCGTATTCTTCATAGAGCTTCTTATCGTTTCCCTTATTGGAAGCAATTGATTCCCTTATCTGCTTAATACGAGTTTCTTTCAGTTGATCGAATTGTTGTTGGTGGGCAATGTAATAATCCAAAGAGTCGAGATCGGAGGCAGTTTGAGCAGAAGCCAAACTCGCAACAAGAAAAAGAAATGTCAGCAGTATATAATGAAATCTTTTCAAAGTGATCTTTTTAAAGTACGTTGGTTTTGTTCTACAAACATACACAAAAGAAGTGAAAAGAAAAATTTATAAACGACATTTTTAACACCGTAAAAAATATTGACTAAATTCTACTGAAATAAAAACGCTCTGTTTTTAGGCGAGAATTGAGAAAGTAAAGTGTGATAAAACGACAAAACAGTATGAAAAGAATTGTTCTTCTCATACTGTAAGTATTATTGCAGAAATTTTATAACCGCGTGTTCAAATCTGCAACGAAAAAATAAGGGAAGTAAGTTTCTCCGTTATCTTATTCTTCGCCCAATTGCATTTTTTGAACGTAAATCGCGTGCATTTTTTCTTCACGATTTACAATAGAAGGTTTGTCAAAACATTGACGACGACGAAGTTCTTTTACAACGCCTGTTTTTTCAAATTTACGTTTGAATTTTTTCAATGCTCTTTCAATGTTTTCGCCTTCTTTTACTGGAACTACGATCATAATTAATAATTATTTAAACTGTTATTCTTTGTTTCTATTTTCGGACTGCAAAGATAGAGAATGTTTTTTTAATATCAATACAAAAAATAAAAAAAATGCATACTTGATTACTCTTATTTTTCTAAAAACAAAAAAGAAGGTAATTATCTCTTTCCGGTCATAAATTTATTCTATTTTTTTTATCGATAAACACATAAATTGAACAACTTATGTGAAATATCAGATTTTGTAATATAAACTTAAGTGAGCTGGCAATTCTATTTTACCACTTATAAAATCAGGATCAGTAGATAGATCCAAATGTCGTGTTGTCAGATATAAACCTGCTCCCACTTCGAGCATAAAACGAGTCGAAAGCTGAAAATTACAACCTGCCCGCAGATCAATAAGAGTCCGAAAAAAAGGACGCTTTGAAAAGAATGACTCTGTAGGAGTATAATCATTAGCAATTAAATCTGCATTGGTATTTTGGGTGTCAGGTTTACTTATTTTTCGAACTAACGATTTATATTCATAACCAGGGACTATACCTGCTTCAAAGAAGACACGAAAACGCCGGCCATAGCTTCCTCTGAGAGCCAAAGGAACGTTTATACTTTTACCTTGATAATTAGCATAACTTACAAACAATAAATTTTCATCGGGATAAATATCAATCTTTCTGTATGTTCCATAATCGTTCATATGAAAAAGCCCCGTACGAAAAGCCAAATTTTCGGTTAAATAATAAAGCAACGTTAAACCTTCGTTGTATTCAAACATAATAACACTATAATTATCTGACCTTGGCAATATCTGCGCCCCTATTAATGAAAGACCGGTTTCTACGCCAATATCAATTTTATGCTTTTGCGCTTTTGCTGCAAAGCTGAATACTAATACCAGAGCAACAAGAAATATTTTTTTCATAAGCAGACGATATTTTATCAATAAGCAGTTTAACAATTAATCATTTACCAGCAATAACTCTGAACTCATCATTCACCCTCGCCTCTCACCAAACACCCAATATCAAACCAAACAGCGAAAATACTACTGTATACATCCCTGCGTCTATCGCCAACAATTTCAGCGATCTATTTGCAAAAAGATATGTACCGCCCATAGAAGGCAACACCCATGCAATTGAAACAAAAAGTCCGTTTGTAAATCCAACCATAGCACCCAAACCAGCTGATAAAGCACTTAGACTAGCTATAGCCACAAAATGTAAGATAGCTGTTCCACCAAAAATCAAAGGCGCATTTATTTTTACAGGTGCATTTGTCGGGTTATTTTCCCGCTTCCACGCCTTACCAAACAAAAAAGGTTGATGCCACGCAAACCCAAGTACAAACGAAAGAATGGTCAATACAATTACAGGAATCCAATGAATATTGGCAATTAAATCGATTAAGTTCATATATTTATATTTTGAAAATTAGACTGCAAAAATATCTATTTATTTGAAACCCCATCTCTTATTTTCAGAATTTGCCGACAGAACTACAAATTTAAATACTTATCACGAAGTTCTTTCAATCCTTCTCCTCCACCCTTTTGTATCACGATCACATTTGCCGGCAAAAAATCGATTTCATTCGGATCGATAAGATAAATTGGAGTACCTTTCTTTACATTATGAATTAATCCTGCTGCCGGATAAACCTGCAATGAAGTTCCTATTACCACCAAAATATCAGCCTGTTCAACAATTTGTATCGCATTTTCAATTTCAGGAACAGCTTCTCCAAACCAAACAATATGCGGACGAAGCTGGAAACCTTTCGGACATTTATCGCCAACAAAAAATTCAAGTTTATCAGTTGACACCTCATAAACTTCTTCACCAAATCCAGTCGAACGCATTTTCATCAACTCACCATGCAAATGCAACACATTTGAACTGCCGGCTCTTTCATGCAGGTTATCTACATTTTGAGTTATTATTTGCACATCAAAATTCCGCTCTAACTCAGACAAAGCGATGTGCCCTTGATTCGGTTCTACGTCAAACAATTGCTTCCGTCGTATATTATAAAAATGAAGAACCAACTCAGTATCTTTTATCCATGCATTTGGTGTAGCCACATCTTCAATCCGGTAAGTAT
>JBBIID010000091.1:7122-9433 GCA_037446675.1 Paludibacter sp. | reverse complement strand
AAAAAACCGATCAGCACAAGCTGGGCTGCCATTCGAATGGTCGAGATCAGCAAATTTTTGATAATGCCTGTTCGTAAATACCAGACCGCAATAAGGGGAATGGCAAGCAAAACGCCGCTCATTACCATCGAAAATGCCGATAAATCAACTGCTCCGTTCATATTTTGTCGAGATTAATTGATTTAAATTCGATATTCTGAGGTTGATAGTTGTCGTGCGAAACGGATAAAACCGTGTAGTTGGGATTTTGAAAGAAATAATCCATAACTGTTTTCTTCAGACTGAGATCTAAAGCGGATGTTATTTCGTCCAAAAAGAAAATATCACGTTGAAGCAGTAGTGAATTAACAATGGCAACTCTTTGCTTTTCGCCACCCGATAATTCTTCAATATCTTTATCAAGAATATTCTGAGGTAAACAAAAATGATCGGAAAGCTCTTTTATTTTTGTTTCGGAAGTGTTTTTTAGATGTAAGTTTGCTTTTAACGACAGTGTGTCTTGTAAAAATGATTTGACTTTCCCGTGTCCGATATTCAAATCCTGACTTACATAAGCGACTTTTTTTCGTAAATTCCAAACTGTTTGTTCGTCCAGAACTTGTTCGTTAAAATAGATTTTGCCGCTATCGACAGTCTCAAATCCCAATAATAATCGGAATAAAGTGGTTTTTCCAATTCCCGATTTTCCGGAAATGATTACTTTGTCGCCTTTCGAAATGGAAAACGAAAAGTTCTCCAAAACAAATTGCTCGGAGAACTTTTTCGTTATGTTTTCGAATCGGAACATCTTTCGGTTAATTGACAAGTTTTTCAAAATCGTCCCAAAAGGCAGGATACGATTTGCTTACAACCTGTGGTTCTTCGATGGATATTGCCATTGTCAGAGCCATAGGTGCAAAAGCCATTGCCATGCGATGATCTTCGTAAGTTGCAATGCTTATCTCTGCTGCCGGTTCGCAACGTTCACCCCGCCATGCCAATTCGCCGTCTTTAGGTTCAGTCAAAACAAATCCGGCTTTTCCTAACTCCTTTATAAGGGCTGCTATACGATCGGTTTCCTTTATTTTCAGGCTTTGAACACCTTTGAAATGAAACGGAATGTTTTTCAAACAGCAAGTTATTGCAAAAGTTTGCGCCAAATCAGGTTGGTTTACAAAGTCGTATTCAAAAGTATCAACATAATTTTGCGTAGCACTTAGTAAAACTCCTTCGTTTTGATATTCGGTTTTTACGCCCAATTGTTCAAATAGTTTAGCTACTTTGCTATCGCCCTGTGAGCTGTTTTTATACAGCCCGTTCAGGTAAATTTGTCCGTTTCCGGCAATGGAAAGTACTTCGTACCAATACGATGCTGCCGACCAGTCCGATTCAACTTTATATTGAATCGGTTTGTAGGTTTGCGGTTTTATTTCAATCAAATTGTTTTCGAAAGCTACATTCACGCCAAATTCTTTCATCATTCCTTTGGTCATTAGAATGTACGGAACAGAAATCACATCGCCTTCGAGCACTATTTTCAAGCCATTTTGCATATAAGGAGCCACCATCATTAGCGCAGAAATATACTGACTGCTAACTCCTCCGTTCAGCTTTATTTCGCCACCGGTAAGTGCGCTACCGAAAATCCGCAAAGGCGGAAATCCTTCTTTTTCGACATACTCGATTCGCGCTCCAAGGCTATTTAAAGCATCCACCAACAACTTTATCGGACGATTTTTCATCCGTTCGCTTCCGGTAATTACCCATTCACCCACTGTTTTCGATAAAAATGCAGTTAGAAAGCGCATGGATGTTCCCGCTGCACCAACATCGAAGGTGTTATTGTTCGAATCCAACGCTTTTATCATTACCCGTGTATCATCGCAATCAGATAGATTCTGAATGTCATAAGGGCTGTAAGCCAATGCGTTCAGAATTAATGCGCGGTTGCTGATGCTTTTTGACGCAGGAAGATTAATCTGTAAATTTAAATTGCTTGAATCTAATTTGTTGATTTTTTTTATTGTCATCATTCAAAAAGCAATGTGCTTATACTGCAAGTTCATAAATTTTCTTTGCATCTTCTTCAGTAAGTTTTACGAAACTTCCCAATGTGTTTGCTCCAAGTCCGAGTGTTTTTACCAGTGTTGGAATATCTTCCGCTTTAGCACCTAATTCGGAGAAACGAATTGGCATACCGATGGAAGTCATGAATTTTTCGTAACGTTGTATTCCTTCCAATGCGGTTTTCTCAGGATGTTGAAAATCCATTTCGCAACCCCAAACCCGTACTGCAAATTGAGCAAAACGCATTACGTCGTGATGCATTACA
>JBBIID010000091.1:0-7100 GCA_037446675.1 Paludibacter sp. | reverse complement strand
CGGGAACATAACAGCCAAACCGGCACCGTGAGCTACGTCGTACAATCCCGAAGTTCGTGTTCCATGTTGTGAGTTCCCCAATCACTTTCGCGGCCAACACCGCAAGTATCGTTGTGTGCCACCATTCCGGCCCACATGAGGTTTGCTAACGAATCGTAATCTCTATTCGCCAATGCTTTTGGTGCTTCGTTGATAACTGCCAGTAAAATTCCTTCGCTCAACCGATCGGTTATTTCAACATTTTTTGTGTTGGTAAAATAACGTTCCATTACGTGAGCCATCATGTCGGTAATTCCGCATGCAATTTGATATTCAGGCAAAGTAGAGGTAAGCTCCGGATTTAAAATTGAAAATACCGGACGCAGCACATCGTGGTTGGCTGCGCGTTTAAGCATACCATCTTCATGCGTGATAACAGTTCCCATAGAACCTTCGCTTCCGGCAGCTGAAATAGTAAGAATAGTAGCTACGGGCAATGCTCTTTCGATGCGTTTGCCTGTGTAGAAATCCCAAAAGTCGCCATCGTACAAAGCGCCCATGGCAATCGCTTTTGCCGAATCGATAACGCTACCACCTCCAACAGCAAGGATAAAGTCGATCTTTTCGCGTTTGCAAATTTCAATTCCTTTATAAACCAACCCGCTACGTGGATTCGGAACAACTCCTCCCAATTCTTCGAAAGAAATGCCTTGAGACGTAAGTGAGGCTTTTACGCGATCGAGAAGTCCGCTTTTAATCACCGAACCTCCTCCAAAGTGAATTAATACTTTTGATCCGTTAAAGCGTTTAACGTATTTTCCCGCTTCATTTTCGCGTCCTTTCCCAAAAATAAAAAAGGTTGGACTATAAAAATTAAAATTATCCATATCATTAAATTTTTTTATTGTTGCATTAATTGGCAATAATCAGAGAGAACTCCTGATTATTTTTTGTTTAAAATATCTTTCACAAAAGGATGCTTATCAAAAGTTCCTCTTGTTGCTTCAAAATCTGCATTTCTGTCATTTTCATCTCCGTCGATTCCAAACCCGGTTTTCGATACTGTATTAAATTCTTTCTTTGCGTCTCTCAATATCAAATCGCTGAATGTGGAATCGGCTTTTTGGGCTTTTTCGATCAGTTTTTCGATTTCTTGAGAATCTAAATCTTCAAATATCTTTCCTGTTTGGCTTTGTATCAGATTTTTTGCATAATTCCACGAAAACTCAACGTAGTTGTTGAAAATGCTTACTACTTCATTTTGAACTGCCTCAACACTTAACTCCTCAGAAATTATTTTAAAAATCAGATTTTCAACTTCTATCTTTGGGGCAATCAGACCAACCATATCTACCCAGTCACTAGTGTCAATTGACTTTGAAACATTCGTTGTTCTATTTTGAATGGAATTTCCAATGAACGAATCAATCGCCAACTCATATAGCTCAATTCCTTTTTTTATGGATGAGCGCTTTAGTTTGCAGTTTTGATACCAGATAAATTGACTTCCATCTTCTATTTTTAATAATAATTCTTTCAGAATTGCGATTCCTTTAAGGGCCTTACTTATGGTATAAGGCGAAAGAAAATCAAAACAGATCGGATCTAATTTTTCAGTTCCTTTTCGCAAATCGCGTTTTGGCCATTTTTGTACATCACGAATTGTTCCGGCACTGTGCAGGTTAATTCCGGGTAATAAATGACTTTCTCCGTCATTTTCAATTAAATATGAGAAGGGTAAATCAGAAATGTCGGGGTTTCCTTTGTGACTTCCAAGCACCACACAAAAAGCCCCGATTTTTGCCGGCCACATAATATACGAATTGCTCGATGTTTTTACGCCGCGTTCAGTAATTCCCTGATGAACAGGGCCAAGTTTGTACATGTGATTGCTGAAATTCGACGCACTTCCGGCATTCATAAACGAATAAAGTGCCGTAAGCATTAATGTTGCTTTGTGATGAGTGACTGTGTATGGACCGGCAAAAATAGAAATTGCTTCGCCGTGAAGTCCCTGGCAATTCGCAAAAAATAACGAGTCGATAGCCGAAAATTGTTTACCGATTGTACAACCTTGTCCAACAAAACAACGCGTTAGCATGGCTGCGTCGGTGATTGAAGTTCCCGATTGAATAATAAAATCACTGCATTGAACTCCCGAACCGACAAATACTGGTGCACTCTCGTTGCTGCAAATTGTTCCGTTTTCGAGTAAAGCTACGCTGTCGACAACAGAAAAATCACCAATGCGAACATTCTTCAAACTGTCGGAATTGACGATACGAGCATTTTTCCCAATTCTCCCAAAGCTTGATTGCTGTTGGTTGCTATAGTTCTGAATTGCTTTGTCGAGTTGTTCAATCAATGCTTGATTGTGACGATAAAAAACCATCATGTAAGCAATAGGAGCGGAGAGATTGTCGTACATTGGCATTTCACGGCCACCGCTTTCTATCATTGTGGCAACGCTTACACCATTTCCAAATGTTGAACTACTTTCAGTGACGATTAAATCAACATTTTCTAAATAAGCTCCGTCTGCGATTTCGTAGTTTGCAATGTAATTGTGAATTTTATCGACAAAAACGTCATTACCAATCGTGCAATTGTGTAAATGACAATTAAATACGCCAGAATGTTTTTTTACTCCACCCGCAAGCTCGAATACTTTGTCGTATTTACCCAAAAAAACCTTTCCGGAAAAGTGAACGTTGGAAAAGTAATTGGGAGAAAAATCTTCTACTACATTTACCTCTTTCCAATTTTCGGCAGAACAACCATAAACTGTAAGAGTCGCAATTTCCTTATCGGCTAGTTGTCGGTAGTTTGTCATAATGTTTCGTCTTCTATATCGGTGTATTTTTGGAATAAAAAGTCGTTGTACGGATAACGCTCGACATGAATTTCCTTTATTTTCTGATACATTAATTCCTTTAGTTCTTCAATGTTTTCTTTCTTCCGAGCCGAAATGAAAATACAGTTGTCGTGCATTTTTCCCATCCAGGTCTTCATTAATTCATCCAAGCTCCTGTTTTCTTTCCTTACAGGCGACAAGTCGTCCTCATCTTTCGGAACATAAGAGAATGCATCTATTTTGTTGAACACCAGAATTGATGGTTTCTCTTGAGGATCAATTTCTTTGAGAGTCTCATTCACCACTTCCAGTTGCTCTTCGAAATTGGAGTGAGAGACATCAACCACATGAATCAGTAAGTCAGCTTCGCGAACTTCGTCGAGCGTCGATTTGAACGATTGAATCAAATGATGCGGCAACTTGCGGATAAATCCTACAGTATCGGAAAGCAAAAACGGTAGATTGTCGATAATCACCTTCCGCACTGTGGTGTCAAGCGTTGCAAATAGCTTATTTTCGGCAAAAACATCCGATTTGCTCAATAAATTCATGATGGTCGATTTTCCAACATTGGTATACCCAACCAAAGCCACGCGAACCATTTTTCCACGGTTTTTTCGTTGAGTGGACATTTGCTGATCGATATCTTTCAGGTTTTGCTTGAGCAGGGAGATTTTGGTAAGAATAATACGACGGTCGGTTTCAATCTGAGTTTCACCGGGACCGCGCATACCGATACCTCCTCGCTGACGCTCAAGGTGAGTCCACAGGCGAGTCAAGCGTGGCAGCATATATTGAAGTTGCGCCAACTCAACCTGCGTTTTTGCATTTGCTGTTTGAGCTCTTTTTGCAAAAATATCCAGAATAAGCGTGGTTCTGTCGAGAATCAAAACTTTTAATTCTGCTTCAATATTCCTCAACTGTTTGGGCGATAATTCGTCGTCGAAAATCACTAGTCCAATATTGTTTTCATCAACAAATTGTTTTATTTCAAACAGTTTGCCCGGACCAATATAAGTTTTCGGATTGGGGTATTCCAATTTTTGGAAGAAAAGCTTCTCAGGGGAAGCTCCGGCCGTTTCGGCCAGAAATGCTAACTCGTTGAGATATTCTTTTGCTTTCTCTTCGTTTTGCACTTGTGTGATAACGCCCACAAGCACAGCTTTCTCTTCGTATATCTCGGTTTTCATATATTTTGTTATTGATAACTTTTATGTGGTGAGAGAATCAATGTAGGTTAGCAGTTGTTTTAAAAACGATTCAAATATAAAAAAACCGTTTGGAGTTGCCAAACGGTTTTTTATTTATAATTCGGAAAATAAAGTAAATTGACCGTGGTGCAATTTCTTTATATTCTTTTAGTTGTTTTCTATTGTAATCTGAAGTTAACAGGTAAAGTATATTTTACACGCACTGCTTTACCACGCTGTTTACCTGGTGTCCATTTAGGCATGGACTTAATCATACGAATAGCTTCTTTATCCAAACTTGGGTCGACACTACGAACAACTTCTACGTCAACAATCGAACCATCTTTGTTTACCACAAACTGACAGATAACACGACCTTGAATGCCATTTTCCTGTGCAATAACAGGATATTTGATATTGTCACTCATGTATTTCATCATCGCCATATCACCGCCCGGGAACGATGGCATTGTTTCTACAACTTGGAATACCACGTTGTCTTCTTCTTCAACTACGCGAGGAGCTACAGGGGCACTAATTACCACTACTTTGTCCTTATCATCTTCAGTGTTGATTTCGATTGAAGCGGTTTCTTTGTCATTTTCAACAACATTTAACACCTCTACAACTTCCGGAGCAGGAGGGGGAGGAGGTGGAGGCGTAACATCCTGTGATGTTTGGATGACATCTAATTCATCTTCAACAAGAAAGTCTGAGTTCACATTTTCGTATACAGTAACCTCGGATTTGGTCCACTCTAAACCTATGTAAATCAAAGACAAAACCATAACGAAACCTATTAAAAGAAAGTACATTTTTTTGTCTTCTAACGAGGCTTTTGGTGATTTTTTTAAGTCCATAATTATGTTATTTTATTTTGAATTTTCAGCAGGGCAAATGTAATATATTTTTTTTAAAGTTTATTTGTCTGTTTACGAAAAAAACATTTTTCTTTCTGAATAAATACAATTCTTTCAGAGACTATGATTTATCTCAATTTTGTTACATTAAAATATAATTTTTCTGTTTTTTTTCGTTTAGTAATTTTAATAACTTGTTTTCTGAGCACAAAAATAATGTATCTTTGGGTGTTTTTTCTGAAAATGGGTGATTAAAATCATTTTTTTTTGTTTTTTTATTAAGAATCGATTTAAAACTCACAATTTTATTTTAAATGAAAAGAAATATCCTGATATTTTTTACATTAATAACTTCTGGTTGTTTTCAGCTTTTTTCGCAGGCAGGTCGTGGAGTATATCAATTCTTGGATTTGCCGGTGTCGTCGAGGTTAGCAGCTATGGGGGGGACAAATGTTTCTTTGAACGACAATGATTTGAATTTTGCTTTTCAAAATCCGTCGCTTCTTACCTCGGAAATGTCAAATATCGTAGGGCTGAATATGGCAAATTACCTGGCAGATATTCAGTTTGGTTCTGCCATATATAGTCGTAGTTTTGGGTGTAATAACAACCTTGCTGTTGGTGTTCAGTTTGTTGATTATGGTTTGTTTAAGGAAGCTACTGAGCTGAATGAAATTATTGGGGAATTTACAGCTAAGGATTATGCCCTAAATATAATTTACTCGCGGTTGATAACCGATAATATTTCTGTTGGTGCTACATTAAAACCGGTTTACTCTGTTATGGAGCATTACACCAGTTTGGGGATGGCGTTGGATGCGGGTGTTAATTATGAAAGTAAAAGCAAACTTTTTTCAGCCGGTTTGGTGCTGCGCAATATGGGTGCACAATTAAAAGGTTATTATTCCGACGAATATGGTCAACATTTCGAACCTCTACCGTTCGACATTCAAATGGGGTTGAGTAAAAAGTTAGAGCATGCGCCTTTGCGTTTATCTGTCACGCTTCATAATTTGCAGCACTGGGATTTGAGTTATCAGTCTACAAATCAACCGCAAACTAATATGGAATTGGTGAAGAACCTAAAGATGACAAAATAAGCTTTGTTGATATGGCTTTCCGTCATGCAATTTTTGCCGCGGAGTTCGTCCCATCAAAGAATTTTTACCTTACAGCATCCTATAACCATCGCCGCCATGCCGAAATGATTATGACCGGATTTAAAACTATGTCCGGCTTTTCGTTTGGAGGTGGTGTGAAACTGTATAAATTTCATGTCGGATTCGGGATGACGCAGTTTCAGGTAGGTAATTATGCTTACCAATTCTCAATCAGTACTTCACTTAACGAATTCAGAATGTAACTGAATTTAGCGGTATTATACATGAAGAAAATAATAGTTGCAATTGATGGATTTTCGTCGTGCGGGAAAAGCACGATGGCAAAAGAACTGGCGCGCGAAACGGACTATATTTATGTGGATACAGGCGCTATGTATCGTGCTGTTTCGTTGTTTTGTATCCAAAATGGTTGGATGACCGAATCGGAAATGAATGAAAAGGAGATAGAAAAACATATTCATTCCATTCGAATTGAATTTAGAACAAATGCTCAAGGGAAAACGGAGACTTATTTGAATGGAGAAAATGTAGAAAGTGAAATTCGGACATTAGAAGTGGCCAACGGAGCTAGCCGTGTGAGCACACTTGGTTTTGTGAGAAAAGAACTTGTTCGTCAACAGCAATTAATGGGTGAGAAAAAAGGAATTGTTATGGATGGACGCGACATTGGAACTGTGGTTTTTCCTCAAGCGGAATTGAAGATTTTTCTTACGGCATCTCCTCAAGTCCGTGCTCAGCGCCGTTTTCTGGAAATGCAGGAAAAAGGCGAGAATGTGAATTTTGACGAAGTTCTTGCTAATGTTCTGGAGCGGGATGATCGGGATCAAAACAGGGCTGAAAGTCCGCTAAGAAAAGCTGATGATGCCATTGAGATTGATAACAGCAATTTAAGTCCGGCCGACCAACAGTCAATTTTAATGAATTTGTTTAAAGAACGAACGGCTCTGGATTGATATTAGCATTTTTTGATAAAACGACGTAAACTATTTGGGGATGCGGTTGTTTGATGTTACGAAGTATAATTAGTTTCTAATTATATTTCGTTTTTTAATTAAAATATGAAATATGTCGAATATAGAAATAGATAATAAATCAG
>JBBIID010000090.1:0-9598 GCA_037446675.1 Paludibacter sp. | reverse complement strand
AAACAAGAGGTTATGTCCCGATTTTTGTGGCGGCTAATTATGTGATGCACTATGCGGCAGAGCACAATTTATGTGCAGCTAAAGTGAACATGCCGGTTATCACCGATACAATTGATGTGCATCAACGAGTTCACTTGGAACAGATAGCCGAAGTGTTGAATTTGCCGATTGAAGAAATACGTTTGTTGAACCCACAATACAGAAAAGATATAGTTCCCGGTAACATAAAACCTTATTCTATTCGTTTGCCATTGAGCTATGCCAATACATTTATTGATAAATATGATGAAATTCTGGCATATAAGGCCGACTCGTTAATTAATAACCGAAGAAGTGAAATTGAAATTGCACAAACAACGCCTATTTCTGTTGGAGGATCGGGTAGAGTTACCTATCATAAAGTAAAAAGCGGACAAACTTTGAGTGGAATTGCAGCAAGATATGGTGTTTCGCTTTCGAAACTCAAAAAATGGAATCATATAAGTGGATCAAAAATTAAACCGGGTCAGCGACTGAAAATTATAAAATAATCATACTGTATCTCTAAATAAGGAATTATGCAAAAGCTATTTTATTCCATCTCTGAGGTCGCAGAAATGTTTCAGGTGAATCAATCGAATCTGCGTTTTTGGGAAAAAGAATTTCCCCAATTGAGTCCGAAGCGGAATGAAAAAGGAACGCGTTTTTATACCGATGAGGATATCCGAATTATTAAGCAAATTATTTTTCTGGTTAATGAGCAGAAGTTAACGTTGGATGGAGCTAAAAAGAAATTAACTCAGAAAAAAGATGTGGTGGCCAAGCAGCAGGAAGTTGTGGAACGATTGAAAACCATACGACAAGAGCTAATTGGAATTTCGAATTTTCTTTCTGAACAATAAAATATAAGAAATGAGTAAGATAAAACTATTGACGAGCTTACTACTCGTTTGTCTGTTTGCTTCGGCGTATGCTCAAAAAGCTCCCAAAAATGTTATTTTTATGATTGGAGATGGAATGGGAATCGCGCAAATATATTCCGGTATGCTTGCCAATGGAAATAAACTGGCTTTGGAACAATGCACCTATAGCGGTTTTTCGAAAACCTATTCTGCGAGTAACTTTACTACCGATTCGGGAGCTGGAGGCACTGCTCTTGCTTGTGGTGTGAAAACAAAGAATGGAATGATTGGTATGAAGCCCGATTCTATAGCTGCAAACTCTATTCTTGAACAAGCTGAAAAAAATAATCTTTCTACCGGAATTGTGGTGGCTTGTGCTGTAACGCATGCTACGCCGGCTTCGTTTATAGCGCATCAGGTAAACCGAAACATGTACGAAGAAATTGCTGCGGATTATTTGAAAACGGATATTGATGTGTTTATCGGTGGTGGAAGGAAGTATTTTGAAGACAGAACCGATGGACGAAATCTAACACAGGATCTCAAAACAAAAAATTACAAAGTTGCATATACTTTGGCTGACGTTAAAGCTACAAAATCAGGAAAATTAGCCGGTTTACTTTATGACGATCAAAATCCCGGGATGCCTGAACGTGGCGATATGTTGCCTGAATCGACTGTAGCTGCCATTGATATATTGAAAAACAATCCAAAAGGCTTTTTCTTGATGATCGAAGGTTCGCAAATTGATTGGGCATGCCATGACAATAATGCGAAACAAACGGTGTTGGAAATGCAGGATTTCGATAAAACCATAGGCAAAGTGTTGGATTTTGCAAAGAAAGATGGAAATACGCTTGTTATTATAACTGCCGATCACGAAACCGGAGGTATGACGATTTTAAATGGTAAAATGGGCGATAGCAACATGGAAGTGGTTTATACGTCAAAAAATCATTCAGGTGTGCCTGTGCCTGTGTTTGCTTATGGTCCTGGTGCGGAGAATTTTACCGGATTTATGGAAAATACAAGCTTCAAACAAAAGCTGGAGAAACTTTTGAAACTCAAAAAATAAGTTTCTTTTCAAGCACATTTTTACAAAGAGACTTGTTGCAGAGTCTCTTTTTTATTTCAATTGAAACTGAAATGGGAGATATAGATTCGGAGAAAAGAATCGTTCGAAATATGATTCGGTTGTATTGCCGAAAAAAACATGGTGGTGATAGCATTTGTGCAGATTGTGATGCTTTGCTCGTTTATGCAATAAACAAATTGTCAAAATGTCCTTTTAAGGATGATAAACCTGTTTGTTCCGACTGCAAAATTCACTGCTATAAGCCGGAAATGCGTGATAAAGTTCGCAAGGTGATGCGTTTTTCGGGACCAAGAATGCTTTTTTATCACCCGAAGGATTTCTTTATACATATCAGAAGAAAAAGAAAATAGAAATTGATAAAAATATGGAATTAAACGCTCATAATAAAAATGAATATCCTCCAATGCATACGGCGGAGCATTTGCTAAATCAGACTATGGTTCGAATGTTTGGATGTGAAAGATCGAAAAACAGCCATATTGAAAGAAAGAAAAGTAAATGCGATTATTTTCTGTCGGCAGAACCAACAACTGAGCAAATACAGGAAATTGAGTCTCGCGTGAACGAGGCTATAACTCAAAATTTGCCCGTTTCTGTTGCGTTTGTCGATAAGGATAATGTTCCTTCTGATGTAAGTCAGACCTTAAGGCTCGTAACCATTGGCGATTATGATGTTTGCGCCTGCATAGGAACGCATGTACAAAATACAAGTGAAATAGGAACTTTTAAAATTTTAAGTTGTGATTTTGCAGATGGAAAGCTGAGAATTAGATTTAAACTTGAAAATAGCCCTTATTCCGAAAACCAGTAAATTGGTATTTTAGTTATTAAGCTTTTTGAAATACTTTTTCTACCGTTTTTTTGTATCTTTGTGGTCAACTGAAATTGGATAACAGACTGTTAAATCCATAGGCTGTAATTAAAATTTTGCTTTTAAAAAACATTCCAGATAAAAATGGAGCTCGACCAACTACCCGATCATATAGTATATAGTAAAAAAGTTATTGAATTTGTTACTGTAGCCGCTGAAACATGCCTGTTTTTGGAGCATGCTTCCGAAAATTCTCAAAGCAGTTTTGTCGAAAAATCGGTAAAAGTGCTACCGTTATTATACCTCAATGCCTCACTGATTCAAATTCCTGAAGCAGTATACGAAGATGGTACGGAGCGTTTTGTAACAGAAGATGATTATACTTTTGTGCGTGAACAACTAGAGCAAATTCTAGGAAAGGATGATGCTTATCTCGAAGTATTTCATCCCGATATGGTATTGAGTGACACGCCAATCGCAGCATTCATTTCCGAAAATTTAGCGGATGTTTATCAGGAGTTGAAAGATTTTGCGGCGAACTATCAGTTGGGCGATGTCGATATAATGAACGATGCGTTGGTGCAATGTCTCGAAGCGTTTGGTGAGCATTGGGGTCAAAAAGTGCTTAATGCCTTAAGGGCTTTGCATTCTATACGATTCAGCGAAGGATTTGGCAATGACGATTACTCTTCCACCGAATCGACAGAGCAAAACAAACTTGACCGAAATTCATTTCTTCAGTTTCTCCACGATGACGATGAAGAACTGGACAATTTGTTGATGTAAAGTGTATGTTTAGGACGAAGATTACAAAAGAAGAAGTAAATTTATTACCCGTAGTCGTTTTTGAGGGCAAAATTACGTTGGTTGAGGATGTAAGTCAGGTAAAATCAGCTGTTGAGGAGCTTCAAAAATATAAGGTAGTAGGTATTGATACCGAAACAAAACCATCGTTTACACGTGGCACTCATCACAAAGTATCGTTGGTACAAATATCTTCGCTCGATCAGTGTTTTCTCTTTCGTTTAAATAAAATTGGCTTTCCCCACGAATTATCCGATTTTTTGGCCGACGAAAGGGTAAAGAAAATAGGGCTTTCTTTACGCGATGATTTATCCGGACTCAACAGACATCATCAATTTAATCCTGCGAACTTTGTCGACATACAAAGTATTGCTCAGAGCTATGGAATTCTGGAACTGAGTTTACAGAAAATCTACGCTATCATTTTTGAAAAAAAGATTTCAAAATCGCAACGATTGTCCAATTGGGAAAATCCTGAGCTTTCCGAACTTCAGCAACGGTATGCTGCTACCGACGCTTGGGCTAGTTTGCAGATTTACCTGAAACTGATGAAAGAAAACAAGCTTACCAAAAAGCAAATTCAGAAAATAGTGCTCGAAGATACGCTTGAACAAAAGGAAAGACAAGCCGAAAGATTGCAGCAAAACAAACCTACAGAATAAATCAAAGAAACATATAAATGATAACGGTACAACTCAAACCTAAGAAAGAAGAAAGTTTACTGCGTTTTCACCCTTGGGTGTTTTCGGGTGCTATACAGCGTATTGAAGGAAAACCTGCGGAAGGCGAATTGGTGAAAGTAGTGGATGCGAACCGGAACTTTCTTGCTGTTGGGCATTATCAAATAGGTAGTATCGCTGTTAGAGTTGTATCTTTCAACGATGAGAAAATCGACGATAATTTTTGGGGTACAAAAATCCAACGGGCTTACACTATGCGTAAATCGCTTGGATTGATTTCCAAAAATAATAATACATACCGTTTGGTTCATGGCGAAGGCGATACTTTGCCCGGACTTATAATTGATGTTTACGACGATACAGCTGTGATGCAGGCGCATTCCATCGGGATGCACGAAATGAAAGACGTGTTGGCAAAATCGATCGTTAGAAATATTTCTGAAGTAAAAAACGTTTATTACAAATCGGAAACGACTTTACCTTTTAAAGCAGCCATAAATCCGGAAGATGGATATTTGATAGGAAAGGAATCGACCGATCTGAATGCTATCGAAAACGGACTGAAATTTCAGGTGGATTGGCTGAAAGGTCAGAAAACAGGTTTCTTTGTCGATCAGCGTGAAAACCGTTCGTTGCTGGAAAGATATTCAGCAGGGAAATCGGTGCTAAATATGTTCTGTTATACCGGAGGATTTTCCGTTTATGCATTGCGTGGTGGTGCTACGTTGGTTCACTCGGTGGATAGTTCGGCCAAAGCAATTGATTTGACCAACAAAAATGTTGAAGTCAACTTTCAGCAAGAACCCCGTCATGCTGCATTTGCCGAAGATGCTTTTAAGTATTTGAATAATTTACACGAATTAGAGCAAAAATACGACGTGATTGTGCTCGACCCGCCGGCGTTTGCAAAACACCGGGATGCACTGCGAAATGCGTTGAAAGGTTACAAACGTCTTAACGCAAAAGCTTTTGAGCAAATAAAACCCGGCGGCATTTTGTTTACTTTCTCCTGTTCTCAGGTGGTGAACAAAGATCAATTCCGCTTAGCGGTGTTCAGTGCCGCTGCCGAAAGCAAACGAAATGTTCGCATTCTTCATCAGCTCTCGCAGCCAGCCGATCACCCGATCAATATTTATCATCCCGAAGGTGAATACCTGAAAGGATTAGTTTTGTGGGTGGAATAAAAATCATTTTATTTTTGTGTAGATGGTTGTAATTGGTTGTTTTTCATGGAAATTTACTTGTTAAATTATTTTTCATCTTGTTTGATTTATTTTAACTTGCAAATAAAATTCAATATTTTTGAAAAAAAATTTTTTCTTTTCAATACAATTACTATATTTGCAGCATAAACACTTCAATTATTTACTTAAAATTTTAAACGCCTATTGCCTAGAATTACTTTGAACCTCTAAATTAAAAGTAATGAAAAGTCTAAATCAATTGACCGATGACGAATTGGTGAAATTGTATGGCGAAGGTAATAATCAGGCATTTGAGATTTTATTGTTGCGTTATAAATCGAAAGTATATACTTATATATTTTTGATTGTACGTAATAAGGAACTCACCGAGGATATTTTTCAGGATACCTTTATCAAAGCAATTGCAACCATTCAACAAGGACGTTATGTTGAAACGGGCAAGTTTTTGGCATGGATTAATCGCATTGCCCATAATCTGATTATAGATCATTTCCGCAGAGAAAAAAACGAAAATACTTTTTCTGCCGATGCTGTAGATTATGACATTGTGAATAATGCAAAACTTTCCGAGAAAAGTGTAGAAGATACCATGTCCAACGAGCAGGTATTGGCGGATGTAGTTCAATTGATCGAGCATTTGCCCCAATCTCAGCAAAAAGTAATTCGTATGCGATTTTTCGAAGATCTGAGCTTTAAAGAAATTGCGGAAAAAACCGATGTAAGTATCAATACTGCATTAGGCAGAATGCGTTATGCGTTGCTTAATATGCGTCGCATTGCAACGGAAAACGATGTTTATCTTGAAATTAAATAATAATAAAACAGAATAGGTAACTATTTTATTATTAGTGGTATATATTAGTAGGTTTATTAAAAGGTTGTTGTTGTTTGTTAGAAAAATGTAGAATGTTGATGTTTTTTTTGTGATATTTATACTATTTTGTGTCTAAATGCGTTTAGTAAATATCACTATACTAAAAAAGCAGGTTGCCTATGCAAAAACTTTCTACTCCACAAAAAAAAGCTGATTCTTTATCTGTAAAAAAGACTCTTAATAAGAGCACCGATCTGCAACCAAGCGCAGATACTATTGAGAATATCCTTCGATTTGCTGCAAGCTATAAGGCTCAAAAGATAACAGATAATCAGTTCGTTGAATGGTTTGTAAACTAAAAAAAAGACTTCGGGAGAACCTGAAGTCTTTTTTTATTATATTTGCAGAGGTAAAAACAGAAATCTGAAAATAAATCATTCAAATATGTCTCGTATAATTTCTCCATCTTTATTATCTGCCGATTTTGGAAATCTGAAAGGCGCTTGCGAAATGATAAATTCGAGTGAAGCGGAATGGCTTCATATCGATGTGATGGATGGGAGTTTCGTTCCAAACATTTCTTTCGGGTTTCCGGTAATGGAGGCAGTGAAGAAACATTGCGTTAAGCCGCTTGACGTACATTTGATGATTGTTCATCCCGAAAAGTACATCAAGCGATTTGCCGAAGCCGGAGCTGGAATCATTACTTTTCATTATGAGACTGTTGAAAATCCGTTGGAAATTATCGAAATGATAAAAGCCGAAGGCGTGAAAGCCGGGATAACCATAAATCCTGATGTGCCGGTAAGTGTTCTCGAACCTTTTATCGATAAAGTGGATTTGGTACTTATCATGACGGTTTTTGCAGGTTATGGCGGACAAAAATTTATCGAAGAGAGTTACAACCGAGTTGCTGAACTTCGGGAGATTATGGCGAAAAAGAATGCACATTGCCTCATAGAAGTGGATGGTGGAGTAAATATAAATAACGCTGGAAGACTTTTTGAGTCGGGCGTTGATGTTTTAGTGGCTGGGAGCGCTGTTTTTAATGCTCCAAACCCAACGCAAATGATACACGATATGCTAAATACTTAGCCTATGGAATTTCTGCAACGGACTCCTTTTTTCAGACTGTTGTTTCCGTTTATTATTGGTGTAATTTTATATCAATATCTCGATTTGTTTGTCTGGAGTCAGGTTGTAGTGCTTTTCTTATCTTTTAGTCTGGTTCTTGGAGGTTTGCTGATTCGTCAGCCACAACTTAAATACAAATTTCGCTGGCTTTATGGCAGCGGAATTTTTTTATTCCTTGTTCTCTCGGGATATTTTATTTCTGATCGCGATTTCTCGAAACGGAATTTCGACAATATAAACAAATCGGGAATTTTTGAAGTAGAACTAATTGAATCGCCGATTGAGAAGGAAAAATCGTACTTGTGCCGCATTAAAACGCTACGGTATTTTGAAAAAGGAGAGGCAAAACTTTCTTCAGGAAAGGCAATCTTGTATTTCCAGAAAGATAGTTTAGCAGCAGAGTTGAAGTCGGGCGATCAACTTTTGATGGAGGCAACTTTCAATAAACCTGATGCACAAGTAAATCCGGCAGGGTTTGATTATAGGCAATATCTGAACCGACAGGAATTTGGAGCAACGACGTACATTTCGTCCTATAAATGGGAAAAAGTGGGAGAGAGTACCGGATTTTCAATTTTCCGATTGGCGGAAGATTGTCAAAAAAAGTTACTTGCTGTTTATAGGCGTTTTGGAATTGAAGGCGACGAATTTGCAGTTCTTGCAGCTCTTACACTCGGAAGTAAAGATGCGTTACATCCCGAATTGAGACAAAATTACACAACGAGTGGCGGAATGCACATTTTGGCTGTGAGTGGATTACACGTCGGAATTATTTTCATGGTTCTGAATTTCTTATTGTCGTTTCTGGATAAAAAGAAATCGTTGAAAGTACTAAAAATAAGCTTGGTTGTTTTATTACTTTGGGCGTATGCTTTTATTACAGGTTTACCTCCGTCTGTTATTCGGGCAACTATCATGTTTTCGATGATAGCGATAGGCATGGGATTCGGGCGAAAAGGACAAATTTACAACACGATTTTCGCTTCGGCATTTTTAATGCTTTTGTTTAATCCCGATTTTCTGTTCGATGTTGGGTTTCAGTTGAGTTATTGCGCCGTATTGAGTATTGTCTATTTTCAACCGAAAATTGCCAAATGGTTTTATATCAAAAATAAACTACTCAAATGGAGTTGGGAGCTAACGGCAGTGTCTTTTGCCGCACAAATTGGTACTGCTCCGCTGACGCTGTTTTATTTTCATCAGTTTGCTAATTATTTTCTGATTACGAATTTTGTGGCGATTCCTTTTGCTACTCTGATTATTTATACGGCAGTAGCTTTGTTGTTGACTTCGTCAATTCCATATTTGCCGATAGCGATTGCCTTCGTACTTCAATGGCTTTTGAGAATATTGAATACGAGTATCGAATTTATTCATCATTTGCCATACTCAGTCACTATAACCAGCATTATGAATATTCAGGTATTTTTGGCATTTGCAGCTATTCTGCTGTTTGCATTGTATTTCGATTCAAAAAAATACTACGCTATTTTGAGTGCTTTTGTTGTGGTATTGGCTTTCGTGTTAGTTAATTTGTATCTAAATTACGATTCGATGCGTTCAAATCAGTTGATTGTTTATTCTGATAGTAAAAATACGCACATCGATTTTATTAAAGGAAAAGATCATACAGTTTTCACCACCGATAGTATTGAGGCTCATAAAGTAGCTCAAAATTATTGGTTAAGTAGAAAATTGAATGCATCGGGTTCGCTCGAAAATATTGTTTATTCGAATGATTTCCATGACTTCTGTGGAAAACGAATTTACATTTTGACGGATGAATCGTTGAAAGGTAAAATGGCGAAACAACCAATAGCTGTTGATTATTTGATTGTTGGAAATAATGTGAAATGTTATATAGAGCAGGTGTTAGCCTGTGTACAGCCAAAGCAAGTGGTCGTAGATAAAACTATTTCGAAATGGTATGCCGATAAAATAGAAAAAGTATGTGCTGAAAAAGCGATAAAATACTACTCTGTTGCCCGGAATGGAGCTTTCGTGTTGAATTTTAAAGATTAACACCGGAATGGGTCTGTAACAACTAAAATTCTCTTTTTTTTGCTATTTTTGCATCTGATTTAAAACCAAACGAATGATTTCTAAAATTATAGCAGAAGACCTTATTCATAAGGTTCAAAAAGAAGTTTCCAAAGCCGAAAGAATTGTCATC
>JBBIID010000089.1:0-9765 GCA_037446675.1 Paludibacter sp. | reverse complement strand
TTTATTAGCGCGGCTATTGCAGGCGGAGTAGCGTTGATATTTGCTTTGATTCCATCGTTGGCCGGAAACTTTGTAGGACCAAACGATGCGGCTCAATTCAAAGGCGACTATTCATTCCTGAACGAAACGCTTCCTGCCGACAGAGCCGCCATGTTGCGTGCTGATGCTTTACGTTCTGTGATATTTATTTTGCTTGCAGCCGGATTGCTTTGGTTGTATGCTAAAAATCTGTTGAAAGAAAAAGTAACTTATGTTTTGTTAGGTGTTATCATTCTTGGCGATTTGTTGCCAGTTACAAAACGTTATTTAAATGACGATAATTTCCAACGCAAACGCAAAATTGAAACACTTATTCAGCCATCGAATGCCGATAAAATGATTCTTGAAGATAAATCATATTATCGCGTTATGGATGCGACAACAGATGTATTTCAGGATGCAAAACCATCTTATTTCCATAAAAATATTGGTGGTTATCATGCTGCAAAACTTCGTCGTTATCAGGAGTTGATCAATATGCAATTGACGAAAGAGATGGGACAACTTTTTGCTACCTTCGGACGAGCTACTTCTTTCGAACAAATTGCTCCGACACTTGATTCACTCGGTGTTCTGAATATGTTGAATATGAAGTATCTGATTTACAACAAGGATGCTGCTCCGCTCGTAAATCCATATGCTAATGGAAATGCATGGTTGGTAAAAGATATAAAAGTTGCTGCTAATGCGGATGAAGAAATGAAATTGATTGGCGAAGTAAATACTAAAACTGAGTTGGTTATTGATAAATCATTTGAAAATCAATTGCCAAAAACCATTACTTCAGATTCTACAGCTTCTATTTCGTTGACTCACTATGCTCCGAATAAGCTGGTTTACAATTTCAAATCAACGACCGATCAGGTAGTTGTATTCTCAGAAATTTACTACGATAAAGGCTGGAATGCTTATGTCAACGGACAAAAAGTGCCTTATGTTCGTGCCGATTATTTACTTCGTGCTATGCCATTGAAAGCCGGTTCTTACGACGTGGAATTCCGTTTTGAACCAACATCATATAAAATAGGAAATATTATTGCTTTAATATCTTCATTGTTGTTGATTATTAGCATTCTATTGTATGTTTATTGGCAATGGAATAATTCGAAAAAGGTAGTAAAAGGTTGAATCAGTAAAGAATAAAAACATGTCAAAAGAAAAAGCCATAATGAGAAAACATCCTTTTGCAAATGTGCATTTTACTTCCACTTTCAGCATGTCGCTTGTATTGTTTTTGGTGGGAATGATTTGTTTGCTTTTGTTTGTGGCAAGGGATATGAGCCGTTATGTGAAGGAAAATATCAATCTGTCCATAATTCTCGACGATCAGGTTGGAAATCAATCGGCAAAAAGAATTGAAAAATACCTGCTGGCTTCGCCTTATGCAAAATCGGTGGATTTTGTTTCGAAAGAAGAAGCGCTGGAAGATCATATTGCCAGTTTAGGCGAAGATCCACAAGAATTTTTAGGTTATAATCCGTTAATGGCTTCATTGGAAGTAAAATTGAATGCAGAATATGCAAATCCCGACAGCGTGAACATGATTGAGGGAAAACTACGAAAATTCGAACATATCAACCGCATTGCTTACCAAAAAGATATGGTGTCTTTGGTCAACGACAATATAAAGAAAATGAGCATTGTTTTGCTGGGAATTGCGCTAGTTTTGTTGTTTATATCCGTAGCTCTGATAAATAATACAATTCGTTTGACCGTATATTCTAATCGTTTTCTGATCAACACCATGAAACTTGTAGGAGCAACAAGTTGGTTTATTCGTAAACCTTATATAGGCAAAAGTATGTTACACGGGCTTATTGCAGCTGTAATATCTATTATTTTGCTTGTTGGCTTGGTTTTCTATGTACAGAACGAATTCGGATTGCAGGGAATGATGATTAAGCCGACTACGGCATTTTTGGTATCCGGAATTGTTGTTCTTTTGGGGATATTGTTATCAGCCATATCATCTTATATCGCTGTTGGAAGATTCCTGAAAATGTCCTCAAACGATCTATATCTTATTTGATTTTTGTCAGTTACTCTAAAAGAAATCGTATACAAAACTAATTAACAATAAAATGGAAGAAAACAAACGTTTCACAATCGAGAAAATCAATCTAATATTGATTGCTGTAGGATTTGTAATAATCGTTTTGGGATTTATTTTAATGTCGGGATCAAAAACGGTTACCGATTTTAATCCTGATATTTTCAGTACTCGCAGAATTACAGTAGGACCAATGATTTCATTCTTTGGTTTCTTGTTCATAATCTTTGCCATATTATTCAAGCCTAAAGCAAAATAACATATATGAATATTTTGCAAACGATTATTATTGCGATTGTTGAAGGAATAACAGAGTTTCTTCCGGTTTCCTCCACTGGTCACATGATTATTGCCCAAAAATTGTTGGCTGTAGAAAGTAGTGAATTTGTAAAAGCTTTTACAGTAAACATTCAGTTTGGTGCTATTCTTTCAGTTTTGGTATTGTATTGGAAACGTTTCTTCCAAACGTTGGATTTTTACTGGAAACTTTTTATTGCTTTTATTCCCGCTGCTATAATTGGCTTTTTGGCAAGCGATTATATCGATAGTTTGTTGGAAAACGTAGTCGTTGTGGCTATAATGTTGGTATTGGGTGGGGTTCTTATGCTTTTTGTGGATAAATGGTTTGATAAACCTTCCGAAAATCAGGAAATGGACTGGAAACGTTCGTTAAAAATTGGTTTTTATCAATGCATTGCCATGATTCCGGGGGTTTCACGCTCAATGGCTACAATTGTTGGTGGGATGACCACGAAACTAAGCCGAAAAAATGCTGCTGAATTTTCATTTTTTTTGGCAGTGCCTACCATGGCAGCAGCATCGGGCTATAAATTGCTAAAACTCGTTATGGAACCAACTGGAACTACCATGTTGAAGGAAAACCTGATTACACTTTTGATTGGGAATGTTGTTGCTTTTATAGTTGCTATGATTGCGATCAAGTTCTTTATAGGATTTCTTACAAAATATGGTTTTAAAGCATTTGGATATTATCGTATTATTGTTGGAGTAGCAATTTTGGTGCTGTTAGCATTGGGAATCGATTTAGATATAATGTAATTCCTAACGGAACAAAATATAAATTTAGAATTGAAGCACAAAGCGAACGCTTCTGACACAAGAGAATGGATTTTACAAAAGGTGAAGTGTTGTATGTTGCAAAACCGTTGAACTGGACTTCGTTCAATCTGGTGAATAAGATTCGCTGGAAGTTGCAAAAAACTCTGAAAATGAAAAAACTCAAGGTGGGTCATGCCGGAACTCTCGATCCGCTGGCCACAGGAGTAATGATAATTTGCACTGGAAAAGCGACCAAACAAATTGAAACTTTTCAGTATCAAACAAAAGAATATATAGCAACACTTGAATTAGGCGCTACAACGCCTTCATTTGACCTTGAATTGCCTGTTGATGCCACTTTCCCAACCGAGCACATAACCCGTGAATTGGTAGATAAAGTTATTCCGCAGTTTTTGGGAGAAATTTGGCAGGTGCCACCGGTATATTCAGCAGTGAAAGTAGATGGAAAAAGAGCTTACGATTATGCCCGAGAGGGACAGGAAATTGAACTAAAACCAAAATTATTGGTTATAGATGAGATTGAAGTATTAGATTTTCAATTACCAGTGCTAAAAATCAGAGTTGTCTGTAGTAAAGGAACTTACATACGTGCTTTGGCACGAGATATTGGAATCGCTTTAGAAAGTGGAGCTCATCTTACGGCTTTAGAAAGAACTCGTATTGGTGATGTAAAATTGGAAAACTGCTGGCAAATTGATGATCTGATTGCTCATGTAGAACAAGAAATATTAAAAGATAAAATATTAGAATAATCGGACCAACCTCTACTTCAACTAAAATAAAAACAAATAAACAAAAGAATATATGAAGTTATCTAAGTTTAAATTCAAGTTACCGGATGAATTAATTGCACAATATCCGGCCACACATCGCGACGAGTCGCGCTTAATGGTTCTTCATCGCAAAACTGGAGAAATTGAGCACCGTATATTTAAAGATGTACTTGAATACTTTAATGAAAAAGATTTGTTCATTTTTAATGATACAAAAGTTTTCCCTGCTCGTTTGTATGGAAACAAAGAAAAAACAGGAGCTCAAATTGAAGTTTTTCTGTTACGCGAATTGAATCACGAAATGCGCCTTTGGGATGTTCTTGTTGAACCAGCCCGTAAAATTCGTATTGGAAATAAACTTTATTTTGGTGATGATGATTCGATTGTTGCCGAAGTTATTGATAATACAACTTCTCGTGGTCGTACGTTGCGTTTCCTTTTTGATGGAACACACGATGAATTTAAAAAAGGACTTTACGCCTTGGGCGAAACTCCACTTCCACGTAATATTGCCCGTCCTGTAGAGGCTGAAGATGCTGATCGTTTTCAAACCATTTTTGCTAAAAACGAAGGAGCCGTGTCTGCACCAGCTGCTGGGATGCATTTTAGTAGAGAATTACTCAAACGAATGGAAATTAAGGGTATCGACTCTGCATTCTTGACTTCTCACATGAGCCTTGGAAACTTCCGCGAAATAGATGTGGAAGATCTTACAAAGCACAAGATGGATTCGGAACAAATGACTGTTCCCGAAGAAACTGCTATATTGGTAAATAAAGCTCAGGATGAGAATCGTAATATATGTGCAGTGGGAGTAACTGTAATGCGTGCGTTGGAGACTGTGGTTGGAACAAGTGGTAAAATAAAACCTTATGATGGTTGGACAAATAAGTTTATTTTCCCTCCTTACGATTTTACGGTTGCGAATTCAATGATCACAAACTTCCATTTGCCCTATTCGACACTTATAATGTTGGCAGCTGCCTTTGGTGATTACGACTATGTAATGAATGCCTATGATATTGCCATTAAAGAGAAATACAAATTTGGTGTTTATGGTGATGCGATGTTGATTATCTAAGTCTACAAACAACTATAAAAAAGCCTGATACAAAATGTTTGTATCAGGCTTTTTTCAATCCTTTTGGGAATTATATTTCTTTTTCAAACTGTCGATAGTTATATTCTCGAAAATATTCAACGTTTTCTTTCTGCTGTTGCTTTCATCAACGCAAACGGCAAAATCAGGCTCGAACTTATTCCTTTCGAATACAAACGACAAACTTCGTGTATACATTGTTTTTAAAGACTCAATATTGGGAGCTTTAAAAATCCGTAGTTCATTTCCTGTTTTTATTCTACGTCTTTTTCTATCACTTCTAAATTCAGATTCGTTGAAGGAAAAATCGGAGTAATTTGGATCTGTTTTCCATGAATTTCTGTCGAAAAGAAAAGATATGCTCTTGTAATACAGCGATTTTAAATTCTCAATACTGGCTGATTTAAATATGTTCAATTCTTTTCCTATTCTTTTGTAAGAATATCTACTTTCGTTTTCCGAAAATCCAATTATTTCTGCATTTTCATTGATGTCATCAAATTTCCAATAGTCATGGTCATACACATATTCAATGCTTTTGTGGTATAAAAATTTTAAAGCTTCGATATTGGGCGATCTGAAAATATTTAATCCATAACCGAAAGATCCTGATCTTTTTTCATGTGCATTTATCGAATTTTTATACTTCCAAAATGCTTCGGTTAATGGAGTTTCTTTGGCTTCTCTGCTTTTTTCATCAAAACCAAAAATTTTCGTTATGATTTTATATTTCTGTGACCAAACTTTTTTAGAAAGCTTTTCAAGAACTTCCGGTTCTTCTTCCGCATTGCTGTTTGGATAGTATTTTATGTTGCCATTTTCGTAAGCAGAAGTCCATAATTCGTCAGTCGAAATGAATCCTTCTTTCCACAGTTTAATAATACTTTCGTTGACTACCTCTTGAGTACAATCTCCGGCATTTTCCGAAAAAGAATTATGCGATATAATAACGTCGAAATGAGTGTCCGGTAGTAATTGTATAATAGTCCTTTCCAATTCATTTTTATGACTTCTAGCGGTAGATGCAGTGTAGTTGAAATTACCCATAACGCCTTCTGCCTTAAGTAATTTAAGTGCATTGTAAAATCTTGGAGCTAATTCGGGATTTTTTGCATTACTCAAACAAACAACAAAAAAGTTCCATTCCGGATGGCTTAGAATCGTACCACCCGCCCACAATGTTTCCTCGTCGGGGTGTGCAACAATAATTGCAACTGATTTTTTTTCTCTTTTTTCCATCTTTATTAACCCTTAAAAAATTAAACTAACTCAACCTAATAGTTTATATATAATTGAAAATCAAAATTATCAATAATTCAATATAGATATCTCTGTTTTATAACAACTTAACATTATTATTTGTTTGTTATACATTAATCAATTTGAAACCAGAGTGATTAATTTAACTCTTTTCTAAATATAATAATTCCCTTATAAGCTGAATCTATCTTGTCCAGAAAATCAGTAAATTTCTTATAATTATCAACAGGATAGTTTCCTGAGTGTATAAGCAAGGATTGATTTATGATAATCTGAGATGTTGTAATATTAAAAGTTGAAGTGAAAGTTCCAAAATTACATTCAATTTTTTTCATCTGAGGAATAGACTCAATTTTATATCCAACAGGAATATTAATACAAATACTATCAATATCATTAAATCCGGTGTTTATTTTAATATCCTGTGTTCGATTAGAATTCTTTACCAGGTTAGCGGGCTCTTTGTATGGATTTACAGGTACGAACAATCTATTCCCTGATTTGGTTCCATATAATTGGGTTTTGAAAGAATATACAATATTGGTCGAAGGTAATGGTGATTTATCTTCACTGATTTCAACTTTTTGCATAACAATATTGGGAAGCTTAATTTTTTCTCTTACAAAATCCATTTGCTCATTTGCTTTTGCTCGTTGAAGCCAATCATATTGATCGTATATTTTTACTTTAAATATTTTTTTTGCATCGACTACCGCAGATCCGGCTTCATTCAATGATATGGATATATCGTTTTTTTCGACATTTAACGAATCTGGATAATCTGGTAGCTTCAACATTTTACCACCTTCTTGGTTTACGACTATAACGTCGTGGCCAGAAATGCCATTATGAATAAATCCGAATGGATTTCTTGGATTTGTACATTCAAGCCACAAAGTATCTTTTGGAAGTGGAACTCGTAAAATAATATGATTCGTTTCAAAAAAACTGGAAAAATCGTTTGAAAGATCTTTTTTGTTTTCATCCAATCGGATGATACAATAATCAGAAGGAATATTAATTACCTCAAGCATCGACTTCAAATAATTGGTTAATCCTTTACAATCCCCAAATCCTGTTTTGTTAACTTCACTGGCGGCTACGGGTTGATAGCCTCCAATCCCAAGCTGAATACTGACATATCTTGTAGTATTGCCTAAATAATCGTAAAGAATTTTTACTCTTTCTGCGTCGGACTTTGCCTCTTTAGTTAATTCAATAATTTTAGCCTTAAATTCATCAGATAAAATATTCTTTTTTTCGTTCAGTTTGTTCTGCCATTTTCCAATTGCCTCTACACAAGAGATATCACCTTCAACATTATCATAAGTGAATTTTTTAGGAATTGTATATAATTTAGGAACAAGACTGCTTAGCTCTGGTGCCAATTTTTCGTGACTGACAGCTTTCAGATGTTGAACATTCCAATTATATTTTGTAGTGCTTTTCTCCTGTATTTTAGAGACAGAATTATTTAAATTATTAGACTTGCTTAGATATTCAATATCTTTTGGAAGGGTAAGTTCGTAAGTTGCGCTTTCTACAGATATATTATAGTCATATTGGGGATAAAAAAAAGGAAAATAAAATAAACCATCTTTATATTCACATTCGTATTCGTATACTATAGTAAACGGGATTGTGGGAGGCTTGCAATTAAAATAATAAATTTTTGCATCGCTTGCTAACGTATAATTGTCTGTATATTCACTAGTCTCTACATCTGACATGGCATATTTCTGTAGAAACTTGCCATGTGCATCGTATAAAATGCCTGTAAATTTTTTTAGTTTGTTGAATTTATTTCCATAAAATTGAAATATAGAAAGATCTATTCCTTTCTGATCCAACACAGTAATTGTTTTCGATTGATTACCAATTCCTAAGACTTGAGATTTGTATTCAAATTTCGTTTCGTCTGACCTGATAACACAATAAGCATTCTTTTTCAATGAGTCAGGAACGTGCAGAACGTCCAATTCTGGCCTATTACTTGCAGAATAAGCCGCAATTGAAATTGCAAATAAAAATATGATGACTGAAAATTTATTAACCATAGCCAACGAAAAATTAAAATAACTATTCAATTTTTTTCAAAACAAGCATTTCAGCATTTTTTGTTACTACCTGACCAAAAAAATCTTTCAGAAAAGTATATTGATCTTGCGGAAATACTGTTTGATTTAGTTCGAACAAGTAACTTAATTGTACCGAAGTTTCATTATTTTTAAAGAAATACACACATTTTCCTTTATTGTCACTTAAAGTATATTTGGCCGATTTAGGCATTTCTTCGATAGCGTAATTTTGAGGTAGTTTTAAGTTTACTGATAATTGAAATACATAAGGGTAATTGAATTCAACAGGTAATTTTCGCTCAGATTGTGTAAAGTCATTATTTTTCAAGTGAACTAACAACATAGGGTTTATGTACATATATTCTGAACTTCCATTACTTTCCCTTGTGAAACAAATTTTCTCTTTCACTATATTCGACATCGGTTCTTTTCCCTCAACAGTGATACTATCAATATTTGCACTGTACAAGCTTTTTATATAATCGATATAAGCTATGGAGTCCTTATAAGTTGATAGTTTACTTTTATATGAATATGCAAATTGATTTGCAAAAGTATTTTGTAAAGTTCCTTTTATGCTACCATCGGACATTATTTCTGCTAAAATATTTGCACTGTTATAATTTTTTACAATGTTTGTCAAGTCAACCCATTTTTCATTAATTGAAGGTTCAAATACCCTAGCTCTATCTACTAACAAGCTTGTTGGAAGCATATTTACTCCTCCATAAATTGCCGATCCATCCATATAATATCTGCTGTTGTCTGAAGTTTCAGCAGCAACTATAAATGTTGTTAGTTTATTTAATGATGGATACGTCATTGGTAATCTGCCTTGTGAACGTCTACTTATTAAAATTGGAAAAGCTTTAATTCCAGCATCTTTTAATGCACTAATAAGTACCATGTTAATCTGGCTGTTATTTCCAGTACCATCTTTTACGGCATCTCTTGCGTTATTTCCACTAAAGGCATATTCTTCATTCCAACGAATATGTTCTTTGACGAATTTGTAAATTAATTCAATTTTTTGTTTTTCATCTGTTGCTGATTTTACAAGTTCTTTAATTTCGGCCTTATAAGGATTTGACATTTTTATATTTGTTCCAAAATCAAGTTCATCTTTAAGCGTCTTTTCTAAATCGTTCCACGTATTACTGTAAGGTTTGTAAAAATCGTTTGGAAACTTAGTTCCTTTTAGTTCAAAACTTACACATGCCATAAAATCTCTAACACACCAAACTTTATCATCATCTTTTAGAGCAGGTAAATCTTTTGCTGAGAATTTTAATACACGATTGGAATAGGATATTTGCTGAGATGACCCACTACCATTTGGGATAACAAGTTGCTTGTTTTCATAGACTTCTTTCACATTTATATTTT
>JBBIID010000088.1:8596-9818 GCA_037446675.1 Paludibacter sp. | reverse complement strand
TTACGGTAATTGTTCCAGTACTTCCGCAGATACAGGTTTCTGTAGATGTCCCCGATACCGTTATCCATGAAACTATAACCCTGCCGGCTGCTCCCGTTCCTCCGATGTGATTGCTATTGTCTGGAATATAAGCTCCAGCTCCACCACCACCATAATTAGCTCCGGGATTTCCATCGTTTTCTACAGTACTTCCTGCTCCTCCATTTCCTCCACCAACTGTAGTTCCATTTCCGGCTGTTATTCCATTTGCATTTCCTCCTGCACCATTAGAACCAGCTCCACCACCACCGCCACCACCAAGGCTTGTCGTGCCTGATGCACCGTTACCACCTGCATATTTCGTTGTTCCAATAGATGCTGAAGTTGAGCCGGACCCCCCAGCCACAGTGGCACTGTTAGCAGCAGCACCACCATTTCCTCCTTCGGCGTAGATAGTTGTAGTTGAACCAAACCAGGATGGCTGTCCCTTCGAACCAGCACCTTGCGATCCGGCGGTAGTGCCTCCTACTGTTACAGTGTATGAGTTTCCTGAAGTTACGGCAATTATACCTGAGACATACGAACCTCCGGCTCCTCCACCACCTCCTCTACTTCTGTTGGCCGAATTTCCACCTCCGGCTCCACCACCTCCCCAGCATTCAACTTTAACTGCTGTAACGCCTGATGGGATTGAGAATGAATTTGTTGTCGTAAATGTTTGAGATTGAGAGAAGATAAGTTGAGGTACTGAAGCTAAAAGCAACAAACAAAGTGTAATTTTAAGAACAATCGACTTTTTTAAATAATTGGGGACGGACATGATATAACGATTGTTGACATAAGTATAAAAAGATACTAATGCCTTTGCTGTATAATGTTTCATTATTTGAAAAAAGTTCATAGTTATATTAGAAATATAACGTTCTGTCATATTTTCCTTGTTGTATGAAGTGTTGAAAACGAGCAGATAAAATCGCTGCAAAGATACGAATAATCCTTGGACTAACAACAAGTTGCTACGTAAATGGTAATTTTTACGACAAGATTTTCTCGAAATTTCAAATTTGTAATAAATACAACAAAATACTTATCGTTGTTTGTTAAAATTATGATTTAATCTACGAGTTTGTTAATTATTGCATAGTGTGTTAATTCTACGTTGCTTTTCAATTTTAGTTTTTCAAAGATTCTCACTCTGTAGGTGAATACAGTGCTGATGCTAAGCTGTAGTTCTTTTGCAATA
>JBBIID010000088.1:0-8571 GCA_037446675.1 Paludibacter sp. | reverse complement strand
TTTTTTGCCGGAGGCAAGCATAATCATGATCTCTTGCTCTCTGTTTGACAAAGTTTCGTGGGGAAGTTGGTCTTTTTCCGGCATGAAATCGAATGCAAGTTGCTCTGCAAGTGTTGTGCTCAAATATCGACCTTTAGTGTAAATTTTTCTGATAGCAACAACTAGTTCTTCCAGCGCCGTATCCTTACAAAGGTATCCGGAAGCACCAGCTTTGAGTGTTCTTAACGCAAATTTATCCTCAGGATGAATGCTCAACACTAAAATGTGGACTTTAGGCCTTAAATTTTTGATGTCACCTAATAAATCTAAACCATTTCTGCCGGGCATGTTCATGTCCAAAAGTATAATGTCACAATCGACATCGCCAATTTTCGCTAACGCTTCATCGCCATCTTGGGCTTCACCAACAACTTTTAGATCTGTTTCTTCTTTCAAGATCTTTTTTAATCCTTCACGAATTATTTCATGGTCGTCTACAATAAATACTTTAATCATAATGGTATTATTTAAATTTTACATTCAAATTCTTCTTTGCTACTTATTTTTTTTGTTTTATTAATTAAAATTGAGTGTTTTTATATATAATGGCTATATTCAGACTGGAAATATTTCCATTGTTCCAAATTTAAAGCAGAAATTGCTTAAAAATGCCTTTAATAGAGTCACAGAGCATACAAAAATACATATATTTTATTCAAATTTTAGTTTTTTCTAAACGAACTTTCATCTTTCCTCAAAACCCGATAAACACAAGGTCTAAAGCTATTTTTACTTTATGATTTCGGTACTGAGGTGATTTTCCTGAATTTTAAAAATATCAATGTCAAATATAGTAAAAAATATTTAATTTTATTGTCCATTTTATTTGAGATTATTTTTCGATTAAACTTTTTAGTGCTCAACAATCCTGTTGTTATGAGAAAGTTTGATCTGAATTTTTGTTCCTTTGTCTTTTTTGCTTGAGATGTTAAGTTCTCCATCGAGTAAAAATACGCGTTCCTTCATTCCTATAATGCCGTAAGATTCGAAATTTTTCTTGTTGTTCTGATCAAATCCGACACCGTTATCTTTAATCTCAAGCACCAAACTATCATTTGATTCTAAAATGTTTATTTTTACTTCAGTTGCTTTTGCGTGCTTAGCAACATTGTTCAGTGCCTCCTGAATTATTCTGAAAAGTGCAATTGATTGCTGGGTCGAAAATTCATAAGCTGGCACTGCATTATTAAATTTGCAGGATATTTTAAACCGTTCTTCAAAATTTTTAGCATGTAACTTCACTGCTTCTGAAAAACCAAGAAGCTCAAGCACTTCCGGTCGAAGATCAGTCATAATCTTTCGAGCTGTTTTAATAGTTTTATCAACTAAAGCAACCAAATCGTCGAACTTATGGAGTATTTCCGAGAATTGATCGTTATCTGTTTTTCTCGACATTTCGTTTTTGAGTATTCCCATGTCAATTTTTACAGCAACTAATATCTGCCCGAGTTCATCGTGAATTTCGCGCGCTAATAAAACTCTTTCTTCCTCTCTAATATTTTGCAAGTGAGCCGCAAACTTTTTCAACATTTCCTGAGACTCATTAAGAGCTTTTTCTGCATTTTTTCGTTCGGTTATATCAATGTTGAATCCAGCAATACCAATAATTTTTGATATATTTCGGATAGGGAAAATGATTTGTTGATAGAGCCTTTTTTCGGCATTTACCATGTATTCGTATTCTTCGTCAACTGTTTCGCCGTTGAATGCCCGGTCGTTAATTTTCTTCCAAGCATGTGCTGTCCTCACGTCTATGCGTGAATCATTATCGGGAGTCAATCCAATAATGGATCCGTAATGATCAACAAATTTTTTATTTTCTAGAATTCCGATACTGTCATTGTCTCTTGCCCAAATTTCGAATGGTGAATTGTCGATAAACGTTCGGAGTAACATTTCGCTCTTTTGCAACGCATCTTCTGCCATTTTTCGATCAGTAATGTCGTTTAGGCACAACAATAGATTTTTCTGATTATTATGGTTTATAATAGCTGTGGAGCCAAGCAAAGATACTTCGCCTTGTTCGCTATCTCTTATATAATCAATATTTCTGTGCCCATTTCCGGTTCTGAAAGTATCATCAATTGCTATTCTTAAATTGCAAGTATTACACTGATCGTTAAGTCCGCAACCTCTTTCAATGGCATTGTTGCAACCGATTACATTGCCTATATATTGTTTATTTGTAAATTCGTCTTTGTCGGTTATCAATGAACTAAAAGCATCGTTGGCAAACATTATTTTTCTGTTTTCATCTACGAGGCACATCATCACAGGCGCATGGTCATAAATGGTTTGTAGTTCTTTCTGACTGTTTTCGAGTGCTCGCTCCGAATTTTTTCGCTTAGTAATGTCTCTCATTATTCCTCCAATACCCTTTTTGTTGTTTTTGAGTAACATGGGGAATTTTATCGTTTCGTAGACTTTTTCTCCAATTTTTTCCTCGGTAATAAAAGCGTCGATAGAATCCAGCGCTTTTTGGTCGGAACTTACACAAGGAGCTATAATATTATCATCTGCAAGTTCAGTATCAGTTTTGTAAAGAATCTCGTCTTTCGGGCGACCGTAGAATCTGGCCATAGCATCGTTTACAATCAGATATCTGAACTGATCATCTTTTACAAAAATCATATCTACATTGTTGTTAATAAAAGTGTTGTATCTGTTTTCACTTTCGATCAACGCTTCCTGAACAATTTTTCGGTCGGTAATATCACGCGCGGTAAGTTGAATGGATGGAACATCATCAACCAGCAACGGCATAACTTTTATTTCTACAAAAATTGGAGTTCCATCGAGTCGGATATATTTTTCTTCGATTAACGGCAATGAAATATTCTTTTCGGTAAGATCCATTTCTAACATTCGTTTGAATACTCCATCTCTGTTGTCAGGATGTATAAACTCTATGACAGGCATTCCAATTAGCTGTTCTTTGTTTGTTGCTCGCATTAAACGCAAACACTCCTTATTTACGTAATTTACTGTTCCATTGAATAAAGAGCAATTGCTTCGGGAGAATTTTCGACAAATTCACGGTATTTTGCTTCGCTTTTTTCAAGCGCTTCTTGTGCCAGTTTCCGCTCTGTAATGTCGCGGGCATTGAATACCAGTCTTGAAATGGCTCCATTGGCATCGTGTATAATTCCTCCTTTTACTTCAATATCCAAACAACGGCCATCTATGGTACAACTCCGATATTCGTTCGGACCGCTTTTTATGCCATTGGTGACTTTCCTAAAGTCTTCGAGCATTCGTTTTTTATCTTCTTCCAGAATGAAATCTGCAATGTTCCTTCCTATAATTTCTGAAACATCGTTGTATCCATATCGGTGAACTGCTGAAGGAGAAGCCATTTGCACATATCCATTCAAGTCCGTAATAATTATAAAGTCGGGAGAAGCTTCCAATACAGCACGATACAAAGCTTCACTTTCGAGCAGTCTGTCGTCGGTCTGTTTCCGGGCAGTAATGTCTCTTGTTACTCCGTGAACTCCAATTAGTTGATCTTCCTCATCTAAATAAGGAGTTATTAAGAGCTCTCCGAATTTTACATTTCCATCTTTACACTTATATTCCAAAATAAGCGTTTTCTTGAAATTATTTTTACGGGGTTTGTTTTTTAAATATTTAGATACCTCGGTTCTTAAAAGATGCTTGGCAATTTCAGCCGATTTAAAGGTGAACCTATCATCTAGGGTTTGTTTTAGGTATTCATCAACTGAGTAGCCGGTGAAATTTTCAATTGATTGAGAAACAAACTGACTGTTGCCCTCTAAATCGAGTATCCAAACCACATCGCTTATTTTTTCGGTGATTAAGCGGTATTTCTTTTCGCTTTCGCGGATTAATTCTTCTGATTTTTTTTGATTGGTAATATCAACAACAATCCCTCTGATACCAATGCTTTCATCGTTTTTGACAATCGGACTGGTGTAAATTAGAGCAGGGAAGGAGGTTCCATCTTTACGAAGCATTAAGTAGTTGTTATTGCTTGTGCTCTGGCCTTCCAGTTTCAGTCTGAAATTTTTCTCGGCTCGTTTTTTATCTTTTTGATTTGTGGCAATAAACGAATCGATCCCAATAAGTTCTTCCGATTTATAGCCAAACATTTCGAACGATTGTTCGTTCACGTAAGTAATTCTTCCATCTTTGCCAAGCTCGAAAACAATCTGAGGTAACAAATTTGCCATGTCTCTGAACTTTTGTTCGCTGTCACGCAAAGCTTCTTCATTGTGTTTTCTTTCTGTAATATCTCGGATGGCAAATACAATTTTATTCGGATTTCCGTTTTCGTCTTTTACAAATTCAACATTTATTTCAATATCTACTATCGAACCGTCATGTTTTGAGATTTTATATTCTTCCGGGCCTTTAAAAATTCCCAACTGCATTTCTTCAAGCCTTTTTTGAGCTCTTTTGCGGTCTTCGGGGATTAAGAGATTGATAAGATTTTTTTCGGTTAGTTCGTTGATGTTTTTATATCCTATAAATTCAAGACCTTTAGGCGATATCATAAGGATATTTCCATACAGGTCTGTTACAGTAATATCATCCGGCGAAGCGTCGAGTATCGAACGATAAAGTGCTTCACTTTGGCGCAAAGCTTCTTCCGTTTGTTTTCTCGTTTCTATTTCGTTTCGTAAATCTTCAAGTAAATTAAGAGTCGCTTTGTGAGTCTTTTTTAATTCGGCGGTTTTCTCTGCAACCAGCAACTCCAAACGTTGATTCTCGTTTTTTCTTTCGAGCGTGGCTTTGCGAATTTTTATCATTGCCCGGATTTGTGCAATCAGCTCGCTTTCATCTATAGGCTTTGCTAGAAATGCTTCAGCTCCGACTTCCAACCCTTTGATCCGACTTTCTTTGTCGCCTTTGAGAGCCGTCACAAAAATGACGGGAATATCACATAAATTTTTATCTGATTTTAATCGTTTGCAAACTTCGAATCCATCCATTCCCGGCATAATAATATCCAGAAGTATTACATCGGGATTTTCCGACTCAGCTAAAGCCAGTCCTTCTTTCCCACTCAAAGCAATAACAATATCCGCAGTAGGAAAAGCTTCGGATGTTAATGCCTGAATGGTAATAAGGTTATCGAGGTTGTCATCGATAGCTAATATTTTAATAAGATCATTTTCCATAAAGAACCTCGTTGATAGTGCTGAAAAATTCTTTTTCGTCGATTGGTTTTACAATATATGAATCGAATCCGTATGCGAGAATGGTTTCGCGGTCGGAAGTCATTGCGCTGGCGGTAAGAGCAATAATAGGAATGTGTTCCAATTTGCCATCTTTCCTGATTTCCTGAAATGCTTTAATCCCGTCCATTTCCGGCAAAGCAATGTCCATTAAAATTAGGTCAGGTTTATGTTTGCCGGCCATTTTTACGCCTTCAATGCCATTTACGGCTTCGATAATATTGTAATCGTTGTTTAAAATTGCTTTTACGGTAATCATATTGTCCGCATTGTCTTCTACAATCAGAATTTTCGGTTTCCCTTTTATTTGAGGTCTGTTGACGATTGGTTTGGTTGTAACCTCGGGAATTTCATCCGTAGTTAGTTTTTCAATTGTTTTTATTAATTCGTCCCGGTTTACGTCTCCTTTTTGAATTAATTGATGTACATTATTTCTGTTTAAGAAGTTAAGATCTTCTTTTGTAATATGTTTTGCGGTAAGAATTAATACCGGAATATGAGCTGTTTGTTCTGCTTCACGAATTGTTTTCAAAACTTCGAAACCATCGATTCCCGGCATCATTAAGTCCAGAATCATTGTATCAGGAATAATTTTAGAAATTACCTCGAGAGCTTCGCTTCCGTTCTGAGCTGTTAATACTTTATAGCCACTCGAAGATAGAAAATCCTGCATTTGAATAATAGCCGGTTCGCTGTCGTCAACCAACAATATCGTTTTCTGGCCTTTGTTGCTTTTCTTTATGTTTGATTGCGGTTGTATGTTGATCTTTTGAGGGTTTATTTCGAATCGTTGATGAGTTGTTACTTCTTCGATAATTCTCTTCTCTTCGGAGTAAACAGCAGGCAGAATAAGCGTAAATGTAGATCCAACATCCGGTGTGCTGATTACGGTTATTTCACCACCAAGCAGATTTGCATATTTTTTGGCAATCGCCAGTCCAAGTCCTGTTCCGCCGTAACGTCTTGAAGTACTGCTATCTGCCTGACGGAATTCATCAAAAATATGAGGCAGATTTTCATTGGAAATACCGATACCTGTATCTTTTACCACAAAATGAATGTTGTCGCCTTTAGCGGTATAACTAACTTTCACGGTTCCTTTCTCCGTAAACTTAATCGCATTTGCAATCAAATTTTGTAAAATGTGTTTACATTTATGTAAATCGGATGACAATTGAAGTTTTTTGTCGCATCCCAAGCTCGTAAGTGCTATGTTTTTTTGTTGAGCTTGTGGCTGTAGCATCGTAATAACATCTTCTATCAGGTTTTCGGCATTAAAGTTCGATATTTCTACTTCTTCACGCCCAGCTTCTATTCTCGATATATCCAAAATGTCATTGATCAGCGAAAGCAAGTGTTTTCCATTTCGCTCAATTACTTCCAGATAGCTGTATTCGTCGTTCCCGATTTTGGATTTCAATCTTCTGTTTAATACTCCGGATAGCGCAATTACTGAATTTAGAGGTGTCCGAAGTTCGTGACTCATATTGGATAAGAAGTTTGTTTTAAGCCTGTTGGCTTCATCAAGATGATTCTTCTGAATCTCGAGTTCTCTGTTTTGTTCAGTCAGCTCTACCGATTGAGCATCCAATTCTGATTTTTGAGCTTCGAGTTCGGTGTTCTGAATTTCAAGTTTGCGCGAGAATCTTCTGATTTTGCGATAATTCAAAATGCCTTCCACTCTGGCAGTAAGTATGGTATAAATGTTATCGATGAGTTTGGTTGCTTCTTCACTGTATTTTCGAACGCTGGCAAGCGATATAATTGCGATAATCTCGTTGTTGGTTACAATCGGAATTGATATGATTTCGCGAGGAATAAATTGTCCGGAAACCGTTTTAAATACAAAAGATGTATCGATAGGAATATTTTTAACGTGTTGTATTTTGCGCGAAGAAACGACCGATCCGAATTCACCTTCCATCTGATTTTTGTCGAACGATTTAATAACCGTGGCTTTGTCTAAGCCAATCGACTCGTAATGCTCGAAACACTTTTTATCTTCCGAAAGTATATACACAGCAGCCATTTGAGAATTGGTGAGTTCGCCTATTTTCGGGAGCATTTCTCTGAAAAAGTTGTGTGCATTCTCAATTATCAGCATCGAATCGATAAGTTTGCTCGTCTTTTCGTTCAGGTCGAAATTCATTTTTATTGAGCCAACCATAGCATTAAATGAATTGGATAAAATACCAAACTCATTTCTGCTTTTTATTTCACTTCTTGCATTATAGTTGCCTTTCTGGAATTGCTGTGATACTGATGCTAAATGCCTGATTGGATTTCGGATATTGCGAATGATTACCCACGATATTCCGATGATTAATAACGATATAAAGGCAATTATCGAATAAAGTTGCCAATTTAATCTGTTGAGAATGTTGTTTGAGCTGATATATAAACTTTTACCTTTGTTGTTTGCAAAATTGTCGACGGCTAGCAATCTTGTTTCTAGTTGCGAATAATATTTGTTTGTTATACCGCCCATTTGAAGATCTTCTATCACTTGTCGATCTCCTGAAAGAATTTTCTTTATGTCGGATTCCTTGTGGCTTTCCCATTCTGTGAAAGCGATTTGCAGATTTTTTACATCCGCCATGTTTCCTAAATATAATCTGTTTAAAATATCAAATTGCTGTTCTACATCTTTGGATGCCAATTTTATTTGGGTTAACTCAGCTTGCTGTTCCAATCCGTCTTTTACAAGCAACAGATTTCGAGTTGACAAGCGCATTTTCAATATATCAATTTTTATATCGCTTATAGCTCGTCTCACTTGGAACGGATGTTCGTACATGATTTCTGTTTGCATGTGCATTTTATCAGTCTGCTTGTGAGAGACAAAGCCAATGATCAATACAAAAACAAACATGGCAATGAAACCAATGATTAGTTGTGCGCTGATTTTCAGATTTTTTAGAAACATAATTGGAGTATTAAAATTTGATATATATCTTTTTATTTAATTTTAAAAATTGCTGATTTTGGAAAAACTTCTTGAAAACTGTTTTGTATTACTATTTCTCTTTCTGTTTCGCCTGTAACAAAATATCCTTTGTCCGAAAGGCTTTTCCTTATTTTTGTGATTATCAATTTTCGGTAATCGGGTTTGTAATAAAAAAGTACGTTGGCACAAAGAATTAAATCGAAGTCGCAAAAAATACTGGCTGGCGGGCATTGCGATTGCTTGTCCAGCAAATCAAAAACCGAAAAGTCCACCATTTCTTTAATCTCATCTTTGATTACAAATACATCACCTTCTTTCGAAAACCATTTATCCGCCCTTTTTACTGTAATTTGTCCTAAATCGGAATAACTAAAACAACCTTTT
>JBBIID010000087.1:0-9827 GCA_037446675.1 Paludibacter sp. | reverse complement strand
ACCAATCCGGGTATGGGAATGGGAATCACCGATTCTATTCCAACATTGGATCAAATTGATGAAGCCGGACAAATTTCTTATAAAAAATCGTTGGATTACATGGGATTTGAAGCTGGTGAAAAGCTGGAAGGAAAATCTATTGACTATGTATTCCTTGGAAGTTGTACCAATGGTCGAATTGAAGATTTCCGTGTATTTGCAAACTATGTGAAAGGCAAAAAGAAAGCGGATAACGTAATTGCCTGGTTAGTTCCGGGAAGTTGGATGGTAGAAAAACAAATTAGAGAAGAAGGTTTGTACGACATTTTGAGCGAAGCCGGATTTGAATTGCGTCAACCGGGTTGTTCGGCCTGTCTGGCTATGAATGACGATAAAGTTCCAGCAGGAAAATACGCCGTATCTACTTCAAATCGTAATTTCGAAGGTCGTCAGGGGCCGGGTGCACGTACTATCCTCGCCGGACCACTTGTTGCTGCCGCCGCTGCTGTAACAGGAAAAATTACAGATCCTAGAGTTTAGTTTTATTTGAACTCAAATTTTCGCAAATTTCGCAAATCATAATGGAAAACCTTGAACAGACAGATGAATATGTTCCAAAAGAATTAATAAATTTAATTCTTAAGCAATTTTATCGCGTTTATAATGATTTAGGTTATGGGTTTCTTGAACGAGTTTATCAAAATGCCCTTTATTTTGCACTCACTGATATTGGTCTTAAATGTGAAGCAGAAAAGCCAATAAAAGTTTATCATGATGATCGCGTTGTTGGAGAATACAAGGCTGATTTATTGGTCGAAGATTGCGTAATTTTGGAACTGAAAGCTTGCGAAGATATAAACGCTGCTCACGAAGCTCAGTTGATTAATTATTTGAGAGCAACTGACATTGAAGTGGGATACTTGCTGAACTTTGGTAAAAATGCCAAATTTATAAGAAAAGTATATTCAAATAATAGAAAGAATTAATTTAAAACAAAGAAGCAATTTGCGTTGATTTGCGTAATTTGCGTTCTTATTTAGAAATAGAAATGGAAAAATTTATAAAATTGACTTCAACAGTTGTTCCACTTCCTATCGAAAATGTGGATACAGATCAGATAATTCCTGCCCGCTTTTTGAAAGCTACTGATAAAAACGGATTTGGAGATAACCTTTTTGCCGATTGGCGATACAATAAAGATGGAAGTCCCAAAGCAGATTTCGTTTTGAATAATCCAAAATACTCAGGATCGATTCTCGTTGCCGGTAAAAACTTTGGTTCGGGTTCGAGCCGCGAGCATGCTGCATGGGCAATCGACGGATACGGCTTTAAAGTAGTTGTGTCGAGCTTTTTTGCAGATATTTTCCAAAATAATGCTCTTAATAATGGCGTTTTGCCGGTAGTTGTAAGTGCCGACTTTTTAGCAGGAATATTTTCGGATGTAAATGAAGATTCGAAAATGACATTGACTGTTGATTTGGAAAATCAGACGATCACCAACAATGTAAACGGGAAATCCGAGTCGTTCATAATAAACGTCTATAAAAAGGAATGTTTGTTGAACGGATTGGATGACATCGACTATCTACTTAGCAAAAAAGATTTGATCGAAGCATACGAAACTTCGCTTAAATAAAGAATTATTAATATGCCAATGTGCTGATGCGCTAATTTGATGTTGCGCATCAGGATATTGACTAATTGGCAGATTGATTATGATAGAAATAATGGATACAACCCTCCGCGATGGTGAACAAACATCAGGAGTGTCGTTCTCGGCTCACGAAAAATTGAGTGTTGCAAGACTCTTGTTAGAGGAATTGTGTGTTGATAGACTTGAAATTGCTTCGGCTAGGGTTTCTGAAGGTGAGTTTAATTCTGTAAAAAGAGTCTCTCAGTGGGCAAAAGCGCACGGACATATCGATAAAATTGAAGTGTTAGGATTTGTCGATGGAATGTTGTCGCTTGAGTGGATTAAGAATGCTGGTTGTAATGTAATAAATTTGCTTTGCAAAGGTTCGTTGAAACATTGCACTCATCAATTGAAAAAAACTCCCGAAGAGCATGTCGCAGATATAAAACAATCGGTGAAAAATGCTTCTGAAATGGGTATTTCGGTTAATGTATATCTCGAAGATTGGTCCAATGGAATGCGTGAATCGGAAGATTATGTATATTTCATGGTCGATTCGCTGAAGAATGAACCTATCAAGCGATTCATGTTGCCGGATACATTAGGAATTTTAAATCCTGACGAAACTCGTGAATTCTGCGGAAAAATGATTGCGAGATATCCTGATTTGCATTTCGATTTTCATGCTCATAACGATTATGATTTTGCCGTGGCGAACGTTTTCGAAGCCATAAAAGCAGGCGTTCAGGGTGTTCACGTAACGATTAATGGTCTTGGTGAGCGGGCAGGAAATGCTCCGTTGTCTAGTGTTTTGGCAATTTTGCATGATCATTTGAAGTTGAGCACAAATTTGGATGAAGAAAAAATTAATGCGGTAAGTAAAGTTGTTGAAACTTATTCAGGTATTCGCATTCCTCATAACAAACCGGTTGTGGGCGAAAATGTGTTTACGCAGGTGGCCGGAGTTCATGCCGATGGCGATAATAAGAAAAATCTTTACTACAACGATTTACTTCCGGAACGTTTTGGTCGTGAACGACAGTATGCGCTTGGAAAAACATCAGGCAAGGCCAATATTCTGAAAAATCTTCAATTGTTGGGTATTGAGCTCGACGATGAAATGATGCGAAAAGTTACAGCTCGTGTGATTGAGCTAGGCGATAAAAAAGAGACGGTTTCTTTGGATGAACTCCCTTATATTGTTTCGGATGTTTTGAAAAATGAGCAGGAAGAGCAAGTCGTAAAAATGCTGAATTATTCATTATCATTGACATACGGTTTGAGACCAATGGCAACGGTAAAAATGGAAATCAGGGGCGAAGTGTTCGAGCAATCGGCCTCAGGAGATGGACAGTATAATGCTGTTTCGAAGGCAATGTGGAAAATTTATAAATCGCTAAATAAGCCGACTCCGGAACTGTTGGACTATGTGGTAGTGATACCACCCGGTGGTAAAACTGATGCTTTTGTTCAAACGATCATTACCTGGAAGTTTAATGATAAAGTGTTCAAAACGCGAGGTCTAGATGGCGACCAAACTGTTGCGGCAATAAAGGCAACAGTTAAGATGTTGAATATTATTGATTGACGCTGATCAATAACTTTTTTGTTGCAATAAATAAAATGCCAAAACAATAAATATTAAAACCGATATTGTTATAACAAGCATTTTTTTCAACGCCGGATGCTTTCCGGTTTTCGACATAGAATTCAATATGAAAGCTGTAATTACAGCCATGAAAGCTGCAATTGCAAATAATAGGTAGATCATACTAATGCTTTATTTAAGGTTGACATTGCAAATATAATAAATTATTGTAATAAGTTGACTAATAGATAGAAAAAGCATGAAAAAAGTTAAATTTATTTGATGTAATCAAAAATATAATCTCAAAATATGAATAAGAAAATTTTAAACATTGCAGTTTTGCCCGGCGATGGCATTGGTCCAGAAATAGTGGAACAAGCTTTAAATGTAACAAAAGCAGTTTGTAATAAGTTCGGTCACGAATTAAAATATGAATATGCTATAGTGGGAGCTTGTGCGATAGATGAAGTAGGGGAACCTTATCCTAAATCGACACACGAATTATGTATGCAGTCGGATGCGGTGCTTTTTGGCGCTATTGGCGATCCTAAGTACGATAACAATCCTGCTGCAAAAGTTCGTCCGGAACAAGGCTTGCTTAAAATGCGCAAAGATTTGGGATTGTATGCAAACATCCGTCCGGTAACTACTTTTCCTTCGCTGATTCATAAATCGCCACTGAGAGCCGATTTGGTTGATGGGGCCGATTTTATGTGCATTCGAGAATTAACCGGTGGAATGTATTTCGGTCGTCCACAAGGGAGAGCTGAAGATGGTAACACAGCTTACGATACATGTATTTATACTCGCGAGGAAGTAGAACGTATTCTTCATTTAGCATATAAGTATGCCGGTCAGAGAAATAAGAAAGTTACTATTGTCGATAAAGCAAATGTTTTGGCAACTTCACGTTTGTGGCGTCAGATTGGACAAGAAATTGCTCCTCAATATCCAGATATTGAAACTGAGTTCATGTTTGTTGATAATGCCGCGATGAGAATTATTCAATGGCCAAAGAGCTTTGATGTACTAGTAACCGAAAACTTATTTGGAGATATTCTGACTGATGAGGCTTCAGTTATTACCGGATCGTTGGGAATGCTTCCGTCTGCTTCGGTAGGAATTCATACTTCTGTTTTTGAACCAATTCACGGATCGTATCCACAGGCTGCCGGAAAAAACATCGCAAATCCATTAGCAACGATTTTGTCGGCTGCACTAATGTTTGAATATGCTTTTGGAATGATGGAAGAAGGTACTCTTATTCGTGAAGCTGTTGCCGCTAGTATGGATGCTAATGTTGTAACAGAAGATATTGCAAACAACGGAAAAGCTTATTCGACCACCGAAGTTGGCGAGTGGATCGTAAATTATATATCAAAATAAAAAAGCGAGAAATACTCAAACAAAAGGCAGTTCAGAATTCTGAGCTGCCTTTTGCTTTCATGAACAATTGTAATTTTAGAGTATGAATCAATTACATTCGGAAATTATAAAACAATTAATGAGTCTGCGAATTTAGTCAGCAAATAATCATTTCGATAACGATCAAAGCCAGCATGTAAGTGGAGAAAATGATGCTTGCAGTAATGAAAAGCTGTTTGATTGAAGTTTTCATAATTTATCTGATTTTAATGTTGATTTATATAATTTGTTTCTTCGAATTGTGGAATACAAACATAATATAAAAATTTAAATATCTGATAATTAGTATTTTGTAGCGTATTTTTCAGCTTTGTTGTAGTATTTGCGACATTAATTATAATTAGATTTATGAATAATTATTGATGGTTGAAACTCTATAAATAATCTTTATTTATAGTGCTGTTTATTAGGTAATTGATGTTTTCTTGTTCTTCTTTGACAGCGATAGTATTAATCTCTTTTTTGGATAACGAAATAAAGAAAAAGCATTTTGTTTTCTCAAATACCAGTCGAATAATTAAATATTCGAGTTTTTAAGCAATATTTCTGTTGCTTAGCAGTCGCAATTTAACGCTACTGTTAACATTAAATAACGTTTTATTCGCTGTTTTGAGTTGCAAACTGGGTGAAATTGGAATTTTGATGACAAATATATTATTCAAAACTGTATTTGTCGTTGTCATACTCAGCCGTGCTCTTTCTGTTATTTGATTACAAAAGGTATTTCTTCAAATAAGGAAGGATTTATAAATACTGAAAATTTTGGTTTAGCTGCATTTTTGGCAATGTCGATATCAAACCCCGACTTTATAATATGTATGGGTAGTTCCGAGCAAAAAAATGAGGTGGTGTCATTTATGTTGAAATTTTCGTCGAAGGGAGTTTTTTGCTTAAGGTAGTACAATGCTTTTTTAGCAATTGTAGATGCTGAATCGCTTTTAAAACGAACAATTCGAACTGACTCAATTTTACTATCTTCCATGAAATGCTCCAGAGTGCACATTTGTACTCCATCCGTATACGATACTTTCTTTGAAAGACTATGTATTACTTGAAAATGTTTTCCGGAGTCGATATAAATTATGCCACAATGCGAAACGTCGAGGGTGTCATGAAGCTCTAGTGTTATAATTTCACTGATAAGACCGAAGCTTTTGCGCAGTATTATGTCGCCCGATTTTAAATTGGAAGTGTTGTAACGAAGCGATTCTGTTGTTTTTGCTTTTGGAGAATTGCAACTTACAAGGCAAAACAACAGAACCGATAATAGGGGAAATGCAATTATTTTAGTTTGAAATCTACAAGCCACTTTTCGCCTTGTTTTACCATGTAAAGCTTCGTATCGGTTGAATCTCTCACTTCTCCGTCTTTCAGGTCGATAGCACCTGTAATAACAGCCTTGATTGTTGCTGAATTTCCATCTTCCGATAGTTTTACCTCTTTGGTAATAAACTTAATGTTGGCTTTTTTCATTTCTTCAACTTTTTCGGTCGAAAACGCAGCAATAAAATCCACTGCTTGTTTACTTTCATCGGTGCACAAAAGTTTTGCCCCATCGAAATTGGCTGTGTAAAGTGCTTTAGTAAAATCTTCGGCTACCGATTCGGGCGTGTTATTACTCGAACACGCTGCAATGAACATTGCAACTGCAAACAACAAAAATGCTTTACTTTTTCTCATAACAAAATAATTTTAGGATTAGTTAAATGAATTTGTGTTTCAACAGGTTTGATTGAAAAGTAAAGATATAAATTTATTTTAATAAAAATAAAAAGACGAACTTTTTTGTAAGAAGTTCGTCTTGCCAAATCAAGAAGTTATGTTTATTGCTGGGAGAGAAGCTTTTGAATATCTTCTTCAATATTTTCGGGTTTTGTTGCTGATCCGTAGCGTTCTATTGGTTTTCCGTGTCTGTCGAACAAAAATTTTGTGAAGTTCCACTTAATGTCATTACCCAATGTTCCGGGAAGCGCTTCTTTCATGTATTTGTAAATCGGATCAGCATTTTCTCCATTCACGTCTATTTTCATGAACATAGGAAATGTTACGCCATAATTCAATGTACAGAAACTAGAAATTTCTTCTGCAGTTCCGGGTTCCTGACTTCCAAATTGATTGCACGGAAATCCTAAAATAACCAAACCTCTTTGTATTGCTTGTAAAGCTTTTCGAGACCTTCGTACTGTGGTGTGAATCCGCATTTGCTTGCAGTGTTTACAATCAGCAGAACTTTTCCTTTGTAGTCTTTTAAGCTGACTTCTTTTCCCTGTAAGGTTTTAGTTTTAAATTGATAGATCGTCATTTTTGATTCTTTTTCTCCTGAGAAAACTACTGTCATACAAAATAATGACATGAATAGTGTTGCTAATATCTTTTTCATTATTAATTAATTTTTAGCTGAAAACAATTCTATGGAAACTATTGTTCGAAATCGAATCATTAAAAGAATTAAACTTGAGGGAAATTTTATTTCATTCTACGGAGTAACTCCGGATATAAAACCTCTTTTACCAGTTTGTAGTTAGGCTCTTTTCGAAGCGTTTTTTCGTATACAAGCTTAGCTTCGGGCAATTTATCAAGTTTTGCGTACGATTTACCGATAATGGTGAGCAGGTTCAGGTAAAACCAGTTTTGGTCGGTTTTTCCTGTTTGTTCCATAATTTTCATTGCCTTGATGAATAATTTCATTGCTTCAACTTTGTCGCCACCAAAAATGGCGGGCATATGAAACAGCGAATTTCCTTTGTCAACCAGGGCTTGCACATTATTAGGATCAGTTTTTAATGCTATTTCCAGATTTTCATCACTTTCCGAGCCTAAAGTAAAAGCTTTGAGTTTGTTCAATGAAATTCTAAAACCAATGAACGAAGCCTTGTGGGCATGTAGAGTGGGGTTGTTGGGTTGTTCTTTTAAGGTTGAATTTATAAGCATTTCCCCTTTCGGTATGAAAATCTCTGCTTTTTCATAATTTTTATTCCGAATCAAATGACCGATATACCCATAATAGTAGCTTATAAGCTCTAGTTTTTGATCGGCAGTATTTGTCTTTTTCTCCATTTCATTAATAATCACGATCCATTTGTCAATGTCTCCTCCAATGTAGGTGTCATAGATTATTTTTTTATAGTTTGACTGTGCTTCGGCTCTAAGGCATGATATGCTCAGGCACAACAAAATGAAAAAGCCAATTTTTTTGTTGAATGATCTCATTTCGAAAAAATGATGGATTAATTATGAATTGAAAATTGCAAAAAAGGAGGAATTAAAAATTCCTCCTTTAATTAAATATCTTTTTGTTGAATCACTATTCAACATTGGTTGTGTTATTTCAAGCCAAGTTTTTTCTTTACCAATGGGGTAACATCATTTGACTTTGGCGACTGATAGATAATACTTTGAGTTCCTAAATCAAAAATGTACAGATAGTTGTTTTCAGCTCCTACATCATTGATTGCTTTTTTTACTTTTTCAATCACCGGAGTGAATAATTCCTGCTGTTTTTTCTGAATATCAGCGCTTGCAGTTTGATTGAAAGTAGTAATGCGTTGTTCTAGTTCTGCGATTTCGCTTTGACGTGCATTTTTGATACTTTCAGGCATTGTAGCTTGTTTGTCCTGAAATTCTTTGATTTTTGCATAATATTCTTCGCGCAATTTTACCAATTCGTTTTCCCATTGAGTTTGTAAATCGTTGATTGTTTTCTCAATTGTAGCACGTTCCGGCATAGCTGATAAAATTTCCTGAGAGTTTATATGACCCAATTTAACATCCTGAGCCATTAAACAGATGGGTAGAGCTAAGAGCAATACAAGAGCAATTTTCTTTAACATAATGATTTTTTATTTTTTTTGTTTATATTCGAAATGATAAAAATGGTTTGCAAAAGTAAAATATTTATTTTGAATAACCCAATTTTTGCAAAACTAGGTCGCTAATATCCAGCTTGGGAGAAGTGAAAATTACGTTCATCGAAGAACTTTTGTCGAACACAAGTTCCAGTTCTTTTTCTTTGCTGATATCCTGAATCGCAGTGTAAACCTCATCCTGTATAGGTTTCATTAAACTTTCACGCTTTTTGTACAATTCGCCTTCCGGTCCGAAATAAGTACGTTTCAGTTCCTGAGCGGCTTTTTCTTTTGCTACAATTTCTTCTTCGCGCTTTACTTTCATGTCCTCAGAAAGAAATACCAACTCGGTTTGGTAATTTTTGTACATTTTCTGTACTTCCTGCATTTGAGCTTCTACTTCCGACTGCCATTTTTTCGAAACCTGATTAAGCTGATCGTTCGCTGTTTCGTAAGCAGGGATATTTTTCATAATATATTCCATGTCTACCATTGCAAATTTTTGAGCGTTTCCGCTAAAAATTATACCCATAAATAAACAGAGGGAGAGAATTAGTTTCTTCATATTATCAATCATTTTATGGTTATACTTAATTGTTGTCAGGATTCGATATGCAAATTCTTTGCCAGATTTTTTTTCAGTGTTATTCTAAAGCTCTTATAACTCCTGACCAAGTACGAAGTGGAATTGACTACCGCTGACTTTTCCGTTAACTTTGTCAAATCCATATCCCCAGTCGATTCCCATCATACCAAACATTGGAAGGAAAATACGAACACCCACACCGGCAGTACGTTTCAGGTCGAAAGGATTATAACTCTTTATAGAATTAAAACAGTTTCCGGCTTCGAGGAATGTAAGTGCATAAATTGTGGCTGATTGCTCAAGCGATAATGGATAACGAAGCTCCATGGTAAATTTATCATACAAATAACCCATATAGGTTCCTGTTTTAGGGTCAATTGGAGTTAACGAACCACTCTCGTAACCACGCATGGCTATATAATCCGTTCCATAACTCGTGTAGCTCGACATTCCATCGCCACCCATATTAAAGGTTTCGAAAGGAGATTTTGCATTTTCGTTGTAGTGACCTAAATAAGAGAACATTATTCTGCTCATCAATACCAGTTTGTTGTCGGGAGTCAGAGGAGTAAATGTTTTTCCTGATAATGTCCATTTGTGGTATTCAATAAACTTGTATCGGTCTTCATCTGATAGATCGCTGCTATAATCTTTTCCGTTAAAAGAAGAATAAGGAGGTGTTATTTTAAGTCCCAATGAAAATGACGAACCCGAACGTGTGTAAATAGGATTGTCAATAGAACTACGACTCAAAGTAAGATTCAAGCTCAA
>JBBIID010000086.1:293-9828 GCA_037446675.1 Paludibacter sp. | reverse complement strand
AACGTGATTTTTTTGCGTACCGGTCTTGCAAAAATTCATTTGGCGGGTCCATACAGCGAACAAATAGTAAAAATGGTGAAAGCACCTACTTATTTGGGGCTTCCTACCACTTTTGGTAGCAAAATCAATCAATATTCTGTAACTGCTGTTTCCGATGCGGAGGTTTGCTATATCGATATGGATGTCTTTCAAAACATATTATATGGAAATCAAGAGTTTACGCATGAAATTATTCAGGAATTCTGCAAAAATGAATTGGAGTCGTTTCACCGCTGCGCCAACCGGACACAAAAAATGATTCGCGGAAATATGGCGGACGCTTTATTGGAATTTGCCGATAATATTTTTAAATCCGATACGTTTAATTTACCGCTTTCGCAAGCTGAATTTGCAAATCTGGTAGATACGAGCCGGGAAAGTGTTAGTCGTGTATTAGCCGAATTCGATAAAGATGGAGTAATAAAAGTAAACGGAAAAGAAATAACCATCGTCAATAAGAAATCGCTGATAATGATCAGCCAAAACGGGTGAAAACAGTGGACAATTATCAGTTGAAAGTGAACAGTTATCAGTTATGAATTATGAATTATGAATTAACAACTGCCAACTATAAATTATCAACTATCAATTAAAGAAATGAGCATAGAAAAAGACATTTTCCAACGTACGGAACTTTTGTTGGGCGGAAATTATATTGCAAAAGCAAAAAACAAAAAAGTGATTTTATTTGGTATAGGAGGTGTAGGAAGCTGGTGTGCCGAAACTCTTATCCGTTCCGGAATTGGAGAACTGACAATTGTCGATTCGGATTTGGTAGCTTCATCTAATATCAACCGCCAATTAATGGCAACTACAAAAACCATTGGTAAAATAAAAACGGAAGTTCTGAAAGAAAGACTGCTCGAAATAAATCCCGAAGCAAAAATTACCGCTCTACAAAAAATTTATAGCGAAGATACTTATCTGGATTTTGAATTGGACTCGTACGATTTTATTATCGATGCCATTGACAGTCTATCCAACAAAGTACATCTGATTCAGACGGCAACAAAAACAAAAGCTGCTTTCTTCTCGTCGATGGGCGCGGCTCTAAAGTTGGATCCAACCCGAATTAAAGTTGCGGAATTTTGGAAAGTACAGGGTTGTCCGCTGGCAGCTGCATTAAGGGGCAGATTAAAAAAATTGGGCGGCGTGAGCAAAAAATTCAAATGCGTTTTCAGCGACGAGCTTCTAAAAAATCAGGGGGAGGAAATTCCGATTCCGAAGGCAATTGACGACAACACCGAGTTGAAAGCGGATAACTGGAGCGCTAAGAAAGCCCGCATAAATGGAACAATTTCCTACATGCCTGCCATGTTTGGAATGACACTCGCTGGATTAGTGGTGCAATCGATAAACAAAGAAGAAAACGATTAATTCAGATTGTATATCACTCCTTTAATATAATATTTCTTCAGCAGTTCACTGGTTGGCTGCTTCTGCAACAAAGCATCAAAGTAAGGTTTTACCAGTTCTGCGCTTTCTGTATCTGGATATTTTTTCAATAGATACTTATAAGCCGAAGCAAAAAACACTGACAATTCCTTACTTTCTGAATTTGAGAATAATTTTGTATCGCCATATCCTTCAAGCAAATAAGTAAAATATGCTTTTTTGTAATTTTTGCAGTTATCGAGCAAAACGAAATTGGGATTTATTTTTATAAAATTCTCGTACCAAATAATTCTATCAACCATTTTTTGCGGAGAAATAGTAATTCTGTTCTCTTTCGAAAAACCTTCACGACTTTCGGTTTCAATCTCCGTAAGATATTGATTCAACGATTCGGAGATAAACTCTGAAAAAACATTCAAAACAAACTTTCGCTGTTGCTCAATATAAACCAACTCATCGGCAAGCACCAAATTCAACCCGTTTTTTTGTAAAGTAGCTTTGAATTCTTTAATCTTAACAGGGATATTTCCTGACGATAAAACAACGGCATAATCTGTTGTATCATTTGCAATCTGATTATTCAACGTCAGTTCAATCGTATCCAGTTTGTTTTGAAACATCACAAAAGCCGAATCGCATAAACCTTTATTTTGTCCTGAAAAAATTTCTTTGTATTTCTCAATTGCCGAAGTCACCGAGTTGGCATCAATGCTATCAAGCGTGGTTAAAAATTCTCGATATTCAACTATTTTAGGATTTTCCTGACTTGCCAAAATTGTATCATTAAAATAATTCTCTTCTACTTTTCTCTCATTTTCAACAGTTTTAGTTTTGTTGCATGAAAAAACAACAAAAACACTTATCAGCAATATAAGTGCTTTAAATTTGGTAGAATAATTTACCCAACGATTCATTTTCCTGAAAAATTAGATGTATTTGTAGACCATATAAACTGCAACCGCCATTAAAAACACGGCGTACACTTTTTTGAACATGGAAGAAGGCAATTTTACACCAAGTTTCGAACCGAATAATGCTCCTACCACCATACCAATGGCGATGAACGCTGCAAAAAGTATATTCAGATGTCCATCGTTGGCATAAATAATCACACTCGGCAAACCTACAGGCAGTTGAAGAGCTGCCAAAGAAGTAGCTGCTGCAGCTTTTGGACTATAATGAAAAATCCCAATGAGCATCGGAACTATAACAATTCCGCCACCTTTTCCGAAAAGTCCGGCGAAAATTCCGGCAGCTAAACCCACCAAAACATACGCCCAAAATGGTTTATGAACCGGATTTTCGATGACCGGTTTTGGCGTTTTATTTTTTTTGAAATACGAGAAAATATCAAAATAGCTCAATGCAACATACAAAAGAATAGTGGCATAAAGTTTTGACAAGAGGCTTTCGCTAATATTAATAGCAAATTCTCCACCAAAGAAAGAGCCGAGGAACAATCCTAACGAAATCCACAGAGAATCTTTTATATTAATCAATCCGGCTTTGTAATACGCCACAACTCCCAAAACCCCAACAGGCAAAAGCATAGCTGCTAAAGAAGTGGCGTTTGCATCCAAAATATCCATGCCGAAAACCACAATAAGCGATGGTACCATAACAATACCTCCTCCAATTCCAAACAAACCGGACAAAATACCTGCAACAACACCAAGAATTAAATAACCAATGTACTCCATAATTTGCTAATTCTCCTGCAAAAGTACTAAAACCAGCCGAGTAATTGTCCCTTGCGCCACGGTTTATTTTACTTCAAACTTCTCACCGCCTGTATGACTCACAAATTCCGGTGCATATTGGCATTGAATGGAAGCAATGCCACTCGTAAATTCGCCGCTGTTATTCGCCCACGATTCATATTCAAACACATAAGTTCCTTTAGGTAAATTGTTGAAGAAAAATTGTGTCGAAGCATCTTTTGTGGTGCGATAATAACAAACGTTTTCTTTCCACTCGCAAGTGGAACGCTGATCGACAGGTTCAAGACACGAGGCTCGCAAATCTTTCAATGCAACGAATTCGAGATTTCGATCGGTAGTTACCACAAGTCTGGTCAGAACTTTGTCGCCTCTGTTCAAAGTCGTTTGTTCAATCGGAATCATTGTCTTTTTGTTTGAAATTATTTTTTCAACAAACAGTTTCTTCGACACTTTCAGTTCTTTTCCCTGGCTTTCAATTTTATCCAAATCCTGATAATATTGCCAATACATGACACCCCAAGCGATTCCAGCATCTTGTTTCGCCACCATTACTTTTCCTGTTGAAGAAGTCATGTTATCCTTCGGCAAGCTTTGTTTGAAATATCCCGTGCCGGCTTCAGCAGTTTCCGGAGTAATTGTTTTACCACCAACACTAATCTGAACTTTACCTTCATTGTCCAACCAATTATCGCCTTGCAACATAAGTGCATAAATTGCATTAACACTCGATATTGGTGAGTCCCAACGTTGAGTTTGTTTTTGCTTCAAAAGCCAGATTTTCATTTCTTCAATATCCGATTTATTTTTTGAAATTTCGGCAAACGCTTCTATTATAACCGCCTGAACTGCTATCGGACGTTCGTTCCAGAAATAACCAGATTTATTCCGAGCCCAGTACATTCCAAATTCATCCGTTTTCAAAGCATTTTCTTTCAACGATTTCAATATCTCGTTGGCTATTTTTATGTTTCCATTTCGTTTAGCCACAACCGCCATCATGGCTTTTCCGTAAAGCGAGAAACTTGTCCAGTATTTTTCCGATTGTGCCGTGTAATATTCGAAAGCTTCCTGCGCATTTTCGTTTACTGGAACGTCAGGAAATTCAGAACGCACATGCAGGTAGAATAATTGAATGTTTCCAATACAATTTTCTTTCAGATAATTCTTGTTATATTTTTTCAGATTGCTGAAATCTTTCGAAATTTCTAGATCAAGATAATTCAATGCCTGAGCAAGTTGCACTTTATACGCAGTTCTTAAACCTGCTTTTGTCATATTGTCCAACCTCGCGAAATTCAGCAATACTTCCTGCGTAATGTAGCGACTTTCGGGCATTCCTTCGAACCATGAAAATCCGCCGTTTGGCGTTTGCAACTTCCACAATTTATTCAGATACAATTCGCGTTGATTCTTCTGCATATTCAAATCGAACAATAGAGCAATCTGTTTTTTCTGCTCAGTTTCATCTTTAGCTGCCATCACCCAAGGTGTTTCCTCCAGCAACATATTTTTCAGTTCGCTGTTTTTCTGCAAATTGGACAATAATGCCTCACGACCACTTTCCGTTTGTTTCCAATGCTGGAAAACGCTCGCTATTTTCGGGTTCGAATTGGCAATAAATCCTGCCAACGAATTAGCGTAGAAAGCCGTGAAATAATCCAACGCATTATTACTTTCAGGTGTTGAAAGAGTTGGCAAAGCCTGCACTGCGTACCACGCCGGATTTGCAGAAAATTCCAGCGACAGGTTTTGTGTTTCAACTTTCGAAGAATTTTTTATCAAACTTTCGAAATTGAACGTGCGGGTCTGATTTCCACGAACTGTAATTGGCATAGATTCGGTTACCAACACCTTGTCGGGTAAAACAGGTAAATAGCGTTGTTCTCCGTCGCTGAAGTTCCCCGCTTTGGCAACAACTTTACAAACGAGCAATTCGTACGAAGAGAAATCGCTGATTTCGAACTCAACGACCTCACCCCCTGCCCCTCTCCCAAGTGAGAGATGAGATGTTTTTGCAAAAACAACCTTTTCCGTTTCGGGATTTATTACTTCGAGACTCACGTTTGCATTTAGTTCTTTGTCAGTCAGATTAATGACATTAGCGGCCAACACCAACTTATCCGAACGACGCACAAAACGAGGCAAATTCAATTGAACCATCAAATCCTTTTGCGTAACCACCTGCGCTTCATTTTGCCCGAAATACAAATCCTGTGTATGTGCCAGCATTTTTATATTCCAGCGCGTCAGACTTTCGGGAACGGTGAAGCTGAATTTTACATTTCCTGTAGAATCGGTTCGCAATTGTGGATAGAAAAACGCAGTTTCATTAAAGTTTGTACGGAGTTGAACCGGATTTTCCTTTACATTAACACTTTCTGCAATAGCCGGAGGAGGTGGTGCCATGGAACTTTCCTTTGTTTTTATAGTTCCAGTCTCAGCCAATATTACATTATTTTTTAACACCTCAACTACCATATCAGAATTACTATCAGAAGTAGAAGGCAATGATCTTCCTGCCATTCTGAAAACAGGCCTTCCGTAATACCTTTCACCAATTTCCAACCCAAACCAGTTTAAATTATCAAACTGATAATTTTTTACTGGTAAATACTCCGTTATAGAACTTACATTGTCAAAAACATTGTTCATACTATTTGAGTTCCATTGTGGCGACCAGTTAACCGCTTCGCTAAATACGGGATAAAAGCTCCAACTATGTTGGCGAATGGCATCCAACGAAGCATCGTACATGTCCACCATTAGTTCTGCCGTTTTTTTATTTTTATATGATTCCGGCACAGTAATCGTCCACTCAGCCTTTTCTCCAGGTAGCAATTTATCTCTGAAAACCGACAACGTTGGCGTTAGTTTTTTTTCTTCTATTTTACGGATAATTATTACTTGCTGTGTATGTAAATAGCCATCTTTCATAAAAGTATATTGTACAGTAATACCAGCTCCATAACTTTCTTTGAATGGAATTTCGAAAGATTTTACGTCGTTACAAAACTTTATCCATTTACTTTCCAAAATGGTATTTCCCTGCATTACTTCGTACAAAACAGCGGTGTTCTTCGTTGAAGTTCCGAATTTTATCAACGCCTTCTCTCCTATTGCACATTCCGTTTTTGGTGTCAGAAGCCAAATATAGCTTTTCACAGGCGGACGTTTGTCATTTATATCATATACAATAAACGTATTCTCCGTTTTAACTACGTTGCCCCATTTATCTTTTGTATTCAGCAACAATTTATATCTTCCCGATTTCCACTTTTTAATATTTAGTTCCAACGTTTTTTTGTCCGTATTGAACTTTCCGTTTAATACTTTTTTTTCTGTTTCTGATGTAAAATCAGGCTTTATATTTTCAACATAATCGGGTAAATCTTTCAATTTATAAACTTCAAAATCAATTTCAGAAGTTAGCCGCTCGCCGTTTAATGTTTCGGTATAAATTGTGATTTTAGCAGGCTCATGCTTTTCGTATTTATCAGTCACATTGGCAATAATAAACAACGACTTATCCCCTACTGAAACGTAATTTTCGGCTTGCTGGGTTTCTCCTTTCAGGTCGGTAACATCGGCTGAAATAGTGTATGTGTAGAATTGTCCGCGCAAATCTTCTTTCTCCAATGTTGGGCGCACGGGAACAAAACTCACGGAGAAACTACCTTCATTATTGGTAGTGGTCACACCACTGGCAATTTCCTTTTCTGGTTCGAAGTACCACCAACAGAATCGATTCATAGCTCTGACAACACGGTACTTTACCTTGGCATTATCTACATTGAAACCGGCAAAAGCTTTCGCATTTCCCTTCACCGTGATTTCTTCACCAAAGCGAATCTCGTTTTTAGGTTTCTCTATTTTCACTTCAAAAGTCGGACGTTTGTATTCTTCCACCCAAAAAGATGCTGAGTAATTACCGGAACGAATTGTAAACTGACCGTTCAAGCCATTATCGGGCAACACAAACTCACCGGCAAAAGATCCAAAATCGTTCGTTTTCAGTTTTTTGGAACTTACTCTCTGATTATTAACATCGTAAAGTACAATATCGTATGTTACATTTTTATTTACTTCCTGCTTGTTTTTATTGGCGAAATAAGAAATTCCTTTAAAATACACTGTTTGTCCGGGACGGTAAAGCGAACGATCGGTAAAAAGATCCAGTTTCGCCATTGCTAGAGTATTTTGCTGAGTACGATTGTAGAAATAAGCAGAATTATTTACAAAAAAGTACTTATCCTCTCCCCTTTCTAAATAGACATTTTGATTACCATTATAGTTAATCTTAAACGGTAAAACACAAAATCCTTTTCTATCCGTCTTTGTTTCTGTATTTAGCAAATAATCATATCCATTACCATTCCATTTAGGTATGTAAACTTTTACGATAACATCTTTTTGCTGTAAACCTGTTTGACGATTCAATACATAGAGACTTTGTTTTTCGTTTTCTGTCGACCTGGAAATAAATCCAAAATCACTCACAACGAAGTTTCCTTTTGCTACGGCATCTTTTGTTTCATTTCCAGCTTCGTACACACTTAATTCATATATTCCGTAATCTTTTGTGTTGATTGCAAAAACTGTATCTACAGCAGTAAACTTCAACTTTTCTTTTACGGTAAACTTATAACTATCAATCAATTTTCTTTTGGGATATGCAACCTTATTGTTTTGGTTATCCATTTTAAATCTATAATAATCAGGCGCTGTTGCGTCAACACGATAAACATCAACAACCACATTCTGAATATTTTGAGCACTCATAAATATATTAAGTTTAGAGGCTGGCATCGAAAGTTCAGGTAAATTGATATTCAGCGTTTTTTGAGTGATGGTTTGTTGTGTGTTTTTCAGACTATTGATCCTCTCACAGTTAGAAAAACGCTTAATTCCATCACTACAAATATCGTAAGCTTGTTCTTTGAAATTATTTTTGGTATTTTCATTATTTTGATCTTTTTGAAGCAAAAAACTAACTTCATTCTCAAGAATCAAAACAACATTTTCATTCATTATAAATCTAGTTTCCAACGATTTTAGCTTTTCCCAATAGGTTTCATCTGAGATCGTATTTTCTACATTTTGGTGGAGGAAATTCAGATAATCAAGTTCAATGTAAATAGTCGCAGCAATGTTTTTTTTCTCTGTATTAAATTGAATCAAATCATTATAAATATCAATGATTCGCCTTTCGAAAAATGAATATTGAGTAGTATCATTCTCTGTAGGCTCATTAAAATTCTTTGCTTCGTCAGCTATCGAAGTCAGTACATCTATTTGTCTGAATGATAAAAAATCAAACAAGGTAGGCTGAATCTTTCGACTATCAGCTCCTTCATTCAAAAGTTCCACAAACTCTAATGCGTCCGTTTTTTGCAAAACGGCTTTGTCTTCTACCGAAGCATCCAACAACTTACTTATTTTTTCAAAATAGATATTTTTGGACCACTCGTTCATATCCTCCGGAACGTAGCCGGAAATCTCGCTGCGCTTATTAATAGTCCATGAGTTATTTTGATAATAATCCGCATACAACTCAGCAGTCATAGATTGCAACAAAGCTTTCTCTGCTAGATTAGTCTCTTTGTCCGCATAAAGTTCCAGTTCCCGGATTAATTTCGGAGCTTCGTCTCTATCTTTTTCCAAAGTAAAGCGCATCTTGTAAATCAACGCTTTAATCAATTGAACGGAGTTTTTGTCGACTTTGGCCTGTTTTTGTATTTCCTCAACTTCTTTGAGTGCAGACTCCGGTAATTGTTTTTCAGCCAGCTCATTTACTTTTTTCCAACTTCTCTCGAAATCTATTTTTTGCTGATTCTGTGCCAACATTACTGTGGCGATTATGATGATAAAAACAGGTATAACAGAAATATATTTTTTCATACGATCAAAATTTTTGTTTTAAATTTTTACAAATATAATACCATATACAGAAAAAAGAAGTTACGAATCTATAATTATTTAACTAAGAAAACATGTGATTTATTGTAGTATTTACAAGTTGATAGAATTATTTAATCAACACTTTCTTTTTATTAAAATAATCTATTATCTCATTCATAAAATGAATTTTTATTTATAATATCTATACACTATCTTTGCAATATAGAAATTTACAATGAAAAATAATATAAAAATTAAAAGTATGAAAACAACAGAATTAACAAAACTGAATACTGCCGGAGCAGCAACAGTTGTAGACGCTTTACAGCAATTATTGGCTGATTTTCAAGTATTTTACACAAACTTACGTGGTTACCACTGGAATGTAAAAGGAAAAGACTTCTTTGTTCTTCATTCGCAGTACGAAAAATTGTATGATGATGCCGCCGAAAAAGTTGACGAAATTGCCGAACGCATTTTAA
>JBBIID010000086.1:0-226 GCA_037446675.1 Paludibacter sp. | reverse complement strand
CAGTACCTGAAAACGTCGAAACTAAAGGAAAGTGGCTACGAAACTTCGGGAGATGAAGGATTGAAAGATGTACTAAGCACTTACAGTTACTTTATTGAATCGGAAAGAGCCATTGTAAAACTGGCTCAAGAAATTGATGACGAAGCTACAGTGGCTCTTATGAGCGATTATATCAAGGAACAAGAAAAACTCGTTTGGATGCTGGTAGCATATTACAGCAAGTAAA
>JBBIID010000085.1:8343-9904 GCA_037446675.1 Paludibacter sp. | reverse complement strand
TACTCGCAATAGTGTTGCTAACCGTATTGGTCATAATCTGGCAGTGATGAACCAAATGCTTAGAGTTTGCGACGAGGCAAAACAAAAAGTAATTATGGATAAGTATATGCCTCATTATATGAGTTATATGAAACGAGTTCAAATGTAAATGAAAATTCAGTTTCCTGACTTTTTGCGCCCGTTTTTGGGTAAACTTACATGGAGAAGGAAAAGCTCATCGTCAAAAGTGATTTATATCACTTTTGACGATGGTCCGATACCGGAGGTAACTCCGGCAGTTCTCGAGATACTTAAGGAAAAGGGTGCGAAAGCTACTTTTTTTTGTGTTGGTGAGAATGTAAAAAAATATCCTGACGTTTATTCGCAGGTCATTCATTCGGGAAATACGACCGGAAATCACACTTTTAATCATTTGAGAGGAGTTGCTGTTTCAACAGAAAATTATGTCGAAAATGTGAGACTTGCTTCAGAATACATTGACAGCAGATTATTCCGTCCGCCTCACGGACGAATTTCTTTTCAGCAGAAAAAAGCATTGCGAAAAGATTACGAAATTGTAATGTGGGATGTGTTGACTTGTGATTACGACCGTAATTTATCGCTGGAAGTGGTTCTTAATAACATTAAGCGATATTCCCGAAACGGTTCTATTGTTGTTTTTCATGATTCGATAAAAGCAAAAGAGAATGTCCTAGCCGTTTTGCCACAGGCTATTGACTGGTGGAAAAGCGAAGGGTATCAGTTTGAGAGTTTGTAAAGTGGAAAAGTTCCTAAAGTTTGTAAAGTTCTTAAAGTTGAAGAGTTCATTAAGTTTTGACAGATTTAATTCATTAAATAAGATAAAACCATGAAATTTGACAGATTTGAAGATATTCTTGCATGGCAAAAGGCGTTGGAACTTACAGAAGAAATTTATAAACTCTTAGCTGAATCAAAGGATTATAGTTTTAATGATCAGATTAAAAGGGCAAGTACTTCAATTATGAATAATATTGCCGAAGGATTTGAACGGAGAAGTAATAATGAGTTTAAGCATTTTCTTTTTATAGCCAAAGGCTCTTGTGGTGAAGTTCGATCGATGATAATTCTCGGGAAAAAGCTTAACAAGTTTTCGGTAGATATTGCAGGTAAATTATTTGATCAGTCGGAAGAAATTTCCAAAATGCTGTCAGGCTTAATAAAAACATTATAAGTAGTTACAAATTACAAGACAAGTGTCAAAGGTCGAAAGACAAAAGATGATAAACTACTTCCTTGTCTCGTTGTAACTCGTATATATGACAATAATTATTTTCTCTTACTTAGTTTACCCCACTTTAAAGACTTTATAAACTTTCCAACTTTAAGAACTTTAAGAACTTTAAAAACTCAATGAAAGAATCCATACTGCAATATATTTGGCAACAACGGCTTTTTGTGTCTACGGGCATGAAGACCACCGATAATGAGAACGTTGAGGTTCTCGATGTCGGTAAGCTGAATACAGATGCAGGGCCTGATTTTTTCAATGCAAAAGTAAGAATAGGAGATACGTTATGGGCCGGAAATGTTGAGATACACA
>JBBIID010000085.1:0-8263 GCA_037446675.1 Paludibacter sp. | reverse complement strand
AGATGTTGATGCCGAAGTGTTCCGAAATGATGGTGAAAAGATCCCGCAAATTAAGCTCGCTTATCCAAAACAAATCGAGAACGATTACCTCCAACTGATAAACGAACAAAAGTGGATTCCTTGTGCCGGGAAAATACAATCCATTCCTTCGGTTTTTATTCAAAGCTGGAAGAATGCGTTGTTAGTGGAACGGTTGGGGCAGAAAATGGAAGCGATTGAATTGTTGCTCAACTCCAATCATCAACACTGGGAAGACGCGTTTTATATTACTCTTGCCCGTAATTTCGGATTTGGTACTAATGGTTTGGCTTTCGAGCAACTGGCAAAAAACACTCCACTTTCGGCGTTGGGAAAGCATAAAAATAATCTTTTTCAATTGGAAGCTATTCTTTTCGGGCAATCAAGTTTGCTCGAAGTGGCGGATTCTGATGAATATACTCTGAGTTTGAAAAAGGAATATGAGTTTCTCACTGCGAAATTCGATTTGAAACCGATTTCTTCCTCTCTATGGAAATTGCTGCGGTTGCGTCCTGATAATTTCCCGCATATTCGCATTGCTCAGTTTGCCGCGTTGATACATTCTTCGTCAAAGTTGTTCTCGAAAGTGCTCGAAAAGCCGGAAGCTGACTTTTTGAATGAAATTTTTGATTGTAAACCATCGGAATATTGGCAAACTCATTATACTTTTGCAAACCAAAGCGCAAGAAAAACGAAAAAGTTAGGGCAGCAATCCAAAAATACGCTTTACATTAATACCGTGATTCCTTTTTTGTTTTGCTACGGCACCGAGCGAGGTAATCAAGAAATGAAGGACAAAGCGCTGGCTCTGTTGGAGCAACTTCTTGGTGAGCGAAACTCGGTTGTGGAAGGTTGGAAAAGGTTGGGATTGGATGTGCGAACGGCTTATGACTCTCAGGCGTTGTTGCATTTAAAGAAAAATTATTGCGACGAAAAGAAATGTTTACGTTGCCGTATCGGTCACAAAGTGCTGACCTTGTCGTTGGATAAATAAATTGAAATGAAAAAAATACTTCTTCATATTTTTATATTTGCAGGATTGGCTCTTGGTATTTATTCCTGTGCAAATCGTGCTCAGGGACCTACCGGTGGTCCAAAAGACGAAACTCCGCCGAAAGTGCTTAAATCGTCGCCCGAAAACGGAGCGTTGAATTTCAACAAAAAGCAGATTCTGATCGATTTTGACGAAATGGTGTCGGTGGAGAAAGCCAGCGAAAATGTGATTATCTCGCCTCCGCAAGTAAAACCACCTGATGTAAAGTCGACCGGGAAAAGAGTAATGGTGAATTTTAATCAGGATTTGCTGGATAGCACGACCTATAGTATCAACTTTGGCGATGCGATTGTAGATTTGAACGAGAAAAACCCGTTGAAGAGTTATTTGTTTTCATTTTCTACCGGAAATCAGATTGATACGCTGAAAGTATCGGGGACTGTTATTAATTCGGAAGATTTAAACCCTTTGGCGGGAATGATCGTGGGAATTTACAGCGAAGCCGCTGATTCTGTTTTCTTTCAAAAACCTTTTTTGCGCATTGCGAAAACGGATGAAAAAGGGCATTTTACAATAGATAATGTAAAAAACGGAACATATAAAATATTTGCGCTAGGCGATGTGAATCGTGATTATTTCTATCAGCCGGGCGAAGGACTGGCTATGACCGATTCGCTGGTAACGCCAACATTCCGAATTGAAGAGATGCGCGACACGGTTTGGAAAGATTCTGTGACTGTTGATAGTGTTCGTACGTTTATGGGAACGAGATTTTTACCCGACGATATAACCCTTCGTTTCTTCAAGGAAAATAAAAAACGTCAGTATTTTGTAAAGTCCGAACGCAAGGAACCTTTTGTTTTTAGTCTGTTTTTCAACGCTCCACAGGCTGAATTGCCGGTTATAAAACCCATTAATTTCGATTGGGATCAAAAATACTTGTTGGAGAAAACGGTGAATATGGATACGCTGACGTATTGGCTCACCGACTCGTTGTTGTGGAAAAAAGACACTTTGGATATGACTATGACGTATCAGAAAACGGATTCTGTTTTCAATTTAGTTTCTACGACTGATACAGTAAGTGTTGTTCTGCGAAAACCGAAAGTAAATAGTTCGCGACCCGGAAAGAAAACGATGACAGAAGAGAAAAAGGTTGATTTGAAGTATTCGACAAATGTTACCTCGACGTTTGAAATTTATAATCCTATAAAAATCAGTTTCGAAGCGCCACTGGAAAATATTGATGTTTCCAAAGTTCATCTAAAGCTGAAGGTTGATACTGTTTATAAACCTGTTGCTTTCGAGTGGAAACAACTCGACTCGATACAGATGAAATTTGCCATCAATTATAAATGGGAACCGGAACAGTCGTATCAATTGAATATCGATTCGGCGGCATTTACAAGCATATACGACAAGATTGGAAATAAATACAGTTCCGATTTTAAAATCCGGTCGTTGGATGAATATTCGAGTGTGAAGATAGTGCTGGCCGAATTTAATCCGAATGTTTATTTACAGATTCTGGATACGAAGGATGCCGTGTTGGCAACACATCAAGCGTTGGAAAAAGGTACACTGTTCGAACATCTCAAGCCGGGAGATTATTATGTGCGAATGTTTATCGATGCTAACGGGAACGGACGTTGGGATACGGGCGATCTGGCAAAACGAATACAGCCGGAAGAAGTGTATTATTACCAGAAGAAACTCACACTTATGGCCAACTGGGAGTTCGAGGAAACATGGGACTACAAGCAAACTCCATTGTTGCAGCAAAAACCTCTGGAGTTACGGAAAACTAATCAGAAGAAATAATATTAGTGGGTGGGATCTGTGATTCCACCTTCTTTGTATGATAAGGATTTGTGATTTGCTAAAAAGACCGTTTTAATCAATAAAATTTTTCTTCTTCTCTCGCGATTAAGTAGAGAGGGAGTGATGAAAAGTATGGGGCAAAGCTCATAGCCTCAGTCATTAGGGGTAATCGGTCTGATCAATTTTCTTCTTTCCAAGCGATACTATTGTGTAGAAGTAGGGGAGAAACTTAAAATATTATTTATCTGATTTTTTTAGTAAAATGAATAAATTACATTAAAATTTATACCCAAGTTTTAATTGAAGAGTGTTATTAACATCATAATGATTGTTATGATTTGAATACAAAAGCCTTACAACGATAAAATTGTTTGCTCTTATTTGAAAATCAGCACCTATTCCTGCTTTGATGCCTGGTGATGAGTTTAAAGGAAGTTTTACGTTTGTAATCGTCTGATAGGTTCTTTTTAATGAGCTTTCTAAATTGAACAGGTACTGATATGACAATTCAGCACTTGCAGTTGGTCTAATTCGACCTTTTTGATAAATGTATTCTAATCCTCCGGAAAAATTAGATTTGATTCCTTTAAAGCTATATTGAAAGTTTGTGAATTCATTTGAATAATAGCAAGTTCCATCAATTTTTGATAATGTAGCATCTAGTATCAGGCTTAATGATTTCAATAGTCTGGGACTTGAAATATTTAAGCCAATGCCAATTATCGGACTAACGGAGAGCATTTGTGATAGTGTGCTGTCATTAATTTTGATATTATTTAATTCAACTCCAGTAAAGGCGGACAGTTCAAATTTAGTAAACTTTTTCGTATAATCATTTTCAAAAATGATACATTTTTCTCCAGATTCACACATATCATTATGATATTCTTTTGTGCATTCGATCATGGATTTTCTGTCAAAGCCGATATTGGATGTTTTTAACGCGAGTGGAAGGTCATCCTTTAATACTGATGATATAATTCCTTTATATCGGTTATCGGTTTTTATGCGGTTATTCTCAATAATTTCATCGGGTTTCTTTGTGAAACTTATTAGTTCTCCATTTTTGTTTTCGAAAAAATAATAATCATTATCCAGTTGCAGATAGTATAAATTCAAGAGTCCTTGAACAAGAAATTCTAAGAAAACATTTTTTTGTAAACCATTAATATCTAAAGTTCGTGAAACATAATATTTGCCTTCGTTTAAGAATCGATAACCAGCAATATCACCTGGATAATATTTATTTTCAACGGCAGTCTCAGTCTTTTTAAATTTGCAAACAGATGAGTTTGTATGATCTGTTCTAAAATCAATTTGTCCCACAATAGTATCATTAGAATTGGTAATGATATAACCTTCCTTATAATTGGATTGTGAGAAAATTGATACTAGTGGAATAATAATGCATAAATAGAAAATAATAGTTTTTTTCATTGTTTATGATTTGATATAATATTAAAATTTTATATACATTTTTTAAGATTGAAAAGATGAATATTGACGATGTTATTCATTAATAACTGCTTTCTAGTATTCGATGATTAAAGTTAAAATCCGAATTGTTAATCGTATTAACAATTGAGACATCAAATGTGAAAACGTCAGATCGTAAGAATTGCAAGATTCCCAATCCCTACTGAAAGCAAGAGATGTACTTATACCAACCGAGAATTTATCATCCTAATCTAAAATTGTTTTTCTTTTAGTTTGACATAAAAACAGGTGTTTCCTGATATAATATTTAGTTTTATGGTTAGTAACTATCTTCACCACTGAGTATAATTATTCAAGCATTTAATTTCAAATAAAAAAAATAGTCATTCATAAATCCTGTATTTGCCAGAATGTTAAGTGTCTTATTTTGTAAACTGCATCTGATCTGCGCTAATATATAATAACCCTGAACCCAATGTTGCAGCAACAATCTCAATAAGTCTAGATTCGTTAGGTATAATTAAAACTTTATTCACTGGTGAGTCAACTTTGGAGCGATAAGAGCCAAAAGCATAATTGATTGTAATACTACCACTCATTGTTCCTGAAACAAATAAATTATTTCGATTTATAGAATTGTTTTCAATATCAATACTTAAAGTCCAAGAATTATATATTTTAAATTTTTTATAATTAGCATTCGAAAGATTCCATTGAATTATTCTTCGATCATCACCACATGAAATCAAGTTTTTACCATCGTTATAAAAGCAAACAGAGCGAATCCAGCTAGTATGTTTTTTTAACTCCAAATTTAAATTGTAATCTATCGAATTATATATTCTAATTGTTCTATCGGCTCCTGCAATTGCTATCAGATTGCCATCGTGGCTAAAGGCCACCGAAGTAACGTCCATACGCTGATCTGTAAACTCAAAAGCTATTTTACGTTCTTCGATGTTGTATAGATAAGCTCTTGAATTAGAACAACCAAATAAAACGAACTGATTGTTCGGAGAAAATTTTATACTTGTAATCTTCCCAGTTGCAAAAGTGATTCTTTGGACAATCTCATGCGTTGCAAAATCCCAAAGGACGACAGTACTATCGCTACCACCACTCGCTAACAAGCTACTATCATTTGAAAGTGCTACGCAAAGAATCTTATTTCTATGTCCATTGGTAAAACTTCCACGCAAAACTCTTTTTTCTACAGAGAAGACTTTTAAACTATTATTATCTGTGCAAACGATCACTTTCCCATGTTTAGATAAGCAGGCATCATAAATGAACTTGCTATCGGTAGGGAAAACAGCGTCAGTACGTATGTTTTTTGCAGATATAAAGCATATAAACAAAAATAGAAGAATAATTGAACAATAAAATTTCATAAAGATTAATAATTAAATCGTTTCACTTTCGAAATATTCAGCTTGATACCTAGATTAAAGCCTATTAATGTGTATCTATCATCTAAGAAAAAGGAACTGTTTATAAACTCTTCTTGCGCAGATAGATTAAAAAAAACTCCAATCTTATTCGTAAAAGCATATTCGCATCCAATGCTTGTTTCAATACCATAAACAAACTCTCTATCATCAAATGTATTATTGTTTATACTAAAGCCATATATGTCAAATATATTATTTTTTATATTTAAGATAGACCAACCTAATACAGGTGATATTTCTCCATATACTTTTAGCTTATTAAAGATTTTTGTTTCTTGAAACTTGTTGTGGACTTGAATTATTGGTTGGAAAGTGATCATTGTGAATTTTGAATTGTTATAACTTGTATAATTATCGCTTTGCCAATTTTTTGCGTTTAAAGCTCCAAGCTTAATTCCTCCACTTAAAAATGATGATAATTTGAAGGAGTATTTGACAACCAGTCCGTTGTTTGATGATAGATTTGAATAAAAAGAGGGGAAGACAGTTCCGTGATCATTTAATAACTCATTCCCTATAAACAAACCGCTTTGATAGCCAACATAAAAATTTGTTCTATCTTCAAGCAGTTGACCATAAGTATTTATGCTCCAAAAGTATATGATGCAGAATAATGTAAATTTTTTCATAAACTATCTGTTTGGGTCAAATTCGTACAAATGGTTAGATTCGCCTAATCCAACGAAACCAGTGTTATCAACTTCAAAAGCAATACCATATCTTAGAGGTGAATAAACATCTGTTTTAGTAAACTTCCATTTATTATCATTCTCATCATAATAATAAAATGCAGAGTTGTCATTAGAGTCTATTGATTTTTTTCGAATATAAGTTTTTCCATTGATATAAAATGAAATTACCTCTCTGCTTAAATTCATTGGATAGTCGGCAATATTTTTCATAATGTTGTTCTTGGTATCAATAATATACATCCTGTCTGTACTTCTGTAGCTTAGGCTTATGCCAAGATTTACATAAACCTGATTTCCTATTGATTTACACGGTGTCCAGAAATCCATGCTGGAAAAAGTATAGTCAATCCATGAACCAATAACCTGATTGTCCCAACTGTCATTTTCAGGGGTATATTTCAGTACCTGCAGAAAAAATGTAAAGTATTCAGGAGTTTTATTATAGGTGTATTTGTATCCATTTGACATGAAGCATCCATCATTATTACTAAAACCAGTACTTTTATATGTGGCTAAAGGAAAATTGTTCTTTTGAATCCATGAGTTTGATGATATATCATATTCCCACCAATCATTAAGAGGGGTTTGATGCGTAGAATAATAGCCGCTCATACCAGTTCCAAAATATATTTTATTTCCATATACAAATCCGGTTCCATATTTTCTAGGTATTCCGGGAAAATCTTTAAGTTTTCGCCAACTATTTTTGTCGGAGTCATAAGCCCAGAAGTCTTTTTTGTCGTGCAAACCTATATAAGCCGTTTTTCCTATGATAAAGCAATTTGCACTATAATTATCATAAAATAGATCACATGTACTGCAAGCACTAGATACGCTAAATAAATCCATTGGAGCATTTGCTCTTCTAAACCATTTGTCGTTAATCAAAAGTTTATCATCAAAAGTCCTGATATTTCCACCTACATCAACTTTTACTGTAGCATTTCTACTTTCGTAAACAGCTGTATCCTGCAAAGATAAAGCAGCTGTGAGCGTGTTTTTAGTGACTGATATAGATTTTGCTAATATTCCTCCTATATAGACTTTGTTTTTGCTTATTTTTGGACTAAAGTAATTTCCAGTTATTGTTATTGTGCCTCCTGTTAAGATAATTTTGGGTGAAAAATCAGTAATTTCCACAGGCAATAAAGAAAATATATCAATTGATTTGTAAGTTTGGTTATTCATCGAAACGCTGATATTACAATTAGCATCATCAAGTTCGTTTGGGACAATAGCTTTAATTGTGTTATCATTTATGATTTGAAAACTAGTTGGAATTTTATCGAAGAAGACTTTTACTGTAGATGGACTTTCTGAAAAATTTTTGCCAGAAATAATGACTTCGTCACCGTAAGTTCCTTTTTTTGCATCAAAGCTGTCTATGATTGGTGATATAAGAGTGAATGAGTCTTTTGCACTGATTGTTTGATTTAAATTAATAAGTGTTATTTCTGATGTCTTTTTTGTTAATGTAGATGGTACTACAGCATAGATTGAATCTTGATTTGATCTTATGATCTTGGCTTCTATCTGATTAATTTTTAAAATGGAACTTCTTGAGCTCAGATATTTTCCAATCACGACGAGCGTATCACCAAGATTACCCAAGGCGGGTGCTATCGAAATAATTTCAGGCAATTTGCCACCTTGGCTTATAAAACTTTTTTCCTCACCATAAGTAGTGACTTTTGAATTTCTTATGAAGGCTCTTACATAATATGTTTTTTGCAAGATAAGGTTACTAGATATTTTAGCTTCATAATTTTCAATTTTAGCTTGAGTGTGAAAGAGATATTTTTCTGCGTTTTCAATAGTTGGGTTGTGTACAGTATCCCATACAAATCCAT
>JBBIID010000084.1:9021-9919 GCA_037446675.1 Paludibacter sp. | reverse complement strand
TCGCTGGTCGATATACCAATGCTAAGATGATTTGCATCACTGGAAGTAACGGTAAAACCACTACGACAATGCTTGTGTACCATATACTAAAAAATGCAGGATTAAATGTGGGACTGGCAGGAAATGTGGGACAAAGCCTTGCGCTTCAGGTTGCAAAAGACGATTACGATTATTATGTGGTTGAGCTCAGTAGTTTTCAACTCGATGGAATGACCGAATTTAAAGCGGACATTGCCATCTTGCTGAATATCACCCCCGATCATTTGGATCGATATGATTACAAATTTCAGAATTACATCGATTCCAAGTTCAGGATTTTACAAAATCAAACTGAGAAGGATGCATTCATTTTCTGGGAAAACGATCCCGTTATAAAAGCCGAACTGGCCAAAAGAAATATCCAATCATCATTATTTCCATTTGCCATCGAAAGATCGGAAAAAACAAGAGCATTTATTGAAAAAGACGAACTGATTATATCAACACTTAACACCTTATTTTCTATGCCTACTACAGAATTAGCATTGCAGGGCATGCACAATGCCTACAATTCAATGGCTGCGGGACTTGCTGCAACTATTGTAAATGTAAAAAAAGAAAATATACGTCAATCGCTTCAGGATTTCCAGGGAGTTGAACACCGATTGGAATATGTAGCTACCGTACGAAATATCCGTTTTATCAACGACTCGAAAGCTACCAACGTGAATTCTTGCTGGTATGCGTTGCAAAGTGTAAAAACGAAAGTAATATTAATACTCGGCGGAACGGATAAAGGAAACGATTACTCCGAAATTGAAGATTTAGTGAAAGAAAAAGTGGCAGGAATGGTTTTCATGGGACTCGACAACTCCGCTCTGCACACCTTCTTCGACGGAAAAGTGAAAGACATTATTGA
>JBBIID010000084.1:7556-8982 GCA_037446675.1 Paludibacter sp. | reverse complement strand
TGGCAAACGACGGAGATACCGTTTTGCTATCGCCATGCTGTGCAAGCTTCGACTTGTTCAAAAACTACGAAGACAGAGGAAAGCAATTTAAAAATTGTGTAAGAAATCTCTAGAACCATTTTTTCTCACAAAAAATATGGAAAATCTGCTAAAAAAATACCTGAAAGGCGACCCAATCCTATGGATTGTGTTCATCATGCTGTGCGTGGTTTCGGCTATTGAAATGTACAGCGCATCAAGTACGCTGGCCTACAAAGCTTCGAACCACACAGCACCTATGCTTCGTCACGTCGGATTTTTAGCAGGCGGAGCTCTTATTGCATTTGGCGTTCATCTTATCTCTTACAGGTATATTCGACTTATGGCTTATGCCGGATTGGTGCTCTCGTTTTTTATGCTTATTTGGGTGCTTTTCAAAGGACAAAGCGAAAATGATGCTACTCGTTGGTTGGTAATTATGGGAGTTCAGTTTCAGCCATCCGAATTGGCAAAACTTTCGGTAATTATTGTTGCTGCCGATCTGATATCGAGAATAAAAGACACACAAAAAGATGAGAAAAGATATTTCAGGAATATTCTGATTATTGTGGCACTGATATGCCCGCTGATTCTTTTCGAGAACTTTTCAACAGCTTTTATACTTTTCGTTGTAGTGTTCATCATGATGTTTATCGGACGAATTTCCTTAAAACGACTTGGACTTTTGGCCGGAACTCTTTTGCTTGCCTTAGTTCTTGGTTTTGCGGTAGTAAAAGTCATCCCAAAAGAGTCTATGCCAAAAGCTTTCGACCGCGCTTACACATGGGTGGCACGTATCGACCGTTTCAAAACCGAGAAAGGAAATGAAGAGGCAAAATATGAGATTACGGACGACAATCGACAAGTTAAGCACGGACGAATTGCTATTGCGCGAGGCGGAGTATTTGGTGTAATGCCCGGAAATAGCGTGGAACGAGATTTTCTACCACAAGCCTATTCCGACTTTATCTACGCAATAATTGTGGAGGAAATGGGCACGCTCGGCGGCATATTTGTAATTGGGCTCTATCTGATCTTGCTATTCCGAGCCGGTCGAATTGCCACGAAATGTTCTTCTGTGTTTCCGGCCATTGTTGTGATAGGTCTTTCGCTTATGATTGTTATTCAAACATTTATAAATATGTCGGTAGCCACCAGTCTGATTCCTGTAACCGGACAGCCCTTGCCTCTCATTAGTCGCGGTGGAACATCCATTTTGATAACCTGCATTTATTTCGGAATTATTTTCGGAATTACCCGGCAAATGAAAGAGGAACAAGAATACGTTCCTGAAACACCCGAAGACGATCTCCCTGTTGTAGAGTTTGAAAATCTTTAACCAATTATTCGTTCACATTTTTCGACTTTAAAAACGGAATGCTTATCTTTGACACCCGATTCAATTAAT
>JBBIID010000084.1:6951-7527 GCA_037446675.1 Paludibacter sp. | reverse complement strand
ACAAATTCAACAACTAAATCAACCATTTATGGCACGAAAATTCATTATCAGTGGTGGTGGAACGGGCGGACATATTTTCCCTGCAATCAGCATTGCCAATGCTTTAAAAAAACAAATTCCTGATGCCGAAATTCTTTTTGTTGGTGCCATTGGACGAATGGAAATGGAACGCGTTCCGGCAGCCGGTTATCCTATCGAAGGGTTGCCCGTTAGCGGATTGGATCGAAAAAATATGTTGCGAAACATCAAAGTTATCTGGAATATGATAAACAGTCTTTCGCGAGCAAGAAAAATTATTAAACGCTTTAAACCCGATGCAGCTATAGGCGTGGGTGGTTATGCCAGTGCTCCGACCCTGCGCGCAGCAACATCTTTAGGAATCCCAACATTGATTCAGGAACAAAATTCGTACGCCGGCGTTACCAATAAACTATTGGCAAAAAAAGCAATGCGAATTTGCGTGGCTTACGAAGGAATGGAACGTTTTTTTCCAAAAGACAAAATTATTCTTACCGGAAATCCAGTTCGTCAGGATTTATTTTCGGTAGCCCCAGTCGTCTACGGCGATTTCCTCGA
>JBBIID010000084.1:0-6941 GCA_037446675.1 Paludibacter sp. | reverse complement strand
GTAGCCCCTAAAGCCGATGAAGCTTATCAGTTTTTCGGATTCGACAAATCTAAAAAAACAATTCTTGTTGTTGGTGGAAGTTTGGGAGCTCGAACAATTAATCAAAGCATTATTGCTCATCTCGACAAACTTGCTAATTCAGGCATTCAGGTTATTTGGCAAACAGGGAAATTTTATATCGAAAACGCACGACAAGCCAGCCAGGAATTTTCGTCGAAAAATTTGCTGGTTACCGATTTCGTTTCGAGAATGGATTACGCTTATGCTATCGCCGATTTAGTGATATCGCGCGCCGGAGCCAGTTCCATTTCGGAACTCTGTTTGCTGGCAAAACCAGTGATTTTAGTTCCATCGCCAAACGTATCGGAAGATCATCAAACGCAAAATGCGTTGGCATTGGTGCGAAAAGATGCTGCTATTTTGATAAAAGATGTTGAAGCAAAAGAACAACTCGTTCCAAAATCGCTTGAACTGATAAATAACGACAATGCACTAAAAAAAATGAGCGAAAACATTCTGAAACTGGCAGAAAAAGATTCGGCAGACAGAATTGCCAACGAAGTAATAAAACTATTGTAATTTAGAGAAACAAAAACAAATAATACGAATAATAAAAAGAGGAAAAATGAAACCAAAAGTAAGTATTATTATGGGCAGCACATCCGATCTGCCTGTAATGGAAAAAGCAGCGGCTTTATTAAACGAGTTTGAAATTCCATTCGAAATAAATGCCCTTTCGGCACACCGCACCCCAAAAGAGGTGGAAGAGTTTGCAACCAAAGCCCGCGAAAATGGGATTGAAGTAATTATTGCGGCAGCTGGTATGGCAGCACATTTGCCCGGAGTTATCGCTTCGATGACCACACTACCGGTAATTGGTGTTCCGATCAATGCTTCGCTCGACGGCATGGATGCACTGTTGGCTATTGTGCAAATGCCTCCGGGAATTCCGGTTGCTACTGTAGGTATCAACGGGGCTTTGAATGCTGCAATTTTGGCCGTACAGATGATGTCGGTTGGAAACGTTGAACTTCAAAACAAATTGGCAGCGTATAAAGAAAATCTAAAGAAAAAAATAGTTGAAGCCAACGAGCAACTGGCTAAAGTAAAATACGATTTCAAAACAAATTAATCACATTCTATTCCTCTTACAAAAGGGGAATAGAATATCATTCTCTTCAACCGCTGATATTTTATTATGAAAAAAATAATACTTAGTTTTCTTGTTATTGCTTTGCTTGCTTCCTGCAACGATAAAAATAATTTCAAGATAAGTGGAATTGTAAAAGATGCAAAGGGAGAAAAGTTGTATCTCCAGCACGACGGTTTGCTAAAATCAGAAGTTCTCGATTCTGTAACGCTGAACGAAGCCGGAGATTTCAAATTTAAAGCTCCACGACCTGCTTATCCCGATTTTTACAGTCTTAAATTAAGCAACAAATCAATTGTTTTTGCCGTTGACTCGTGCGAAGAAATTTCGATTGACACACAAAACGAAGGATTTGCCACGAATTATAAAATCGTCGGATCATTTACCTCTTCTAAAATTCAGGAATTGAGAAAATCGCTAATGAATATCGAGGTAAAAATAAGTGAGCTTAGAAAAACGGAGAATGAGGAAATCAAAAATGCGAAACTCGAAGAGATAAAAAAAGATATCGATGTGCACAAAGAAATGGCTCAAAAGCTGATATTGGAAAACCCACGATCGGCTGCCGCCTATTTTGCATTATATCAACAGGTGAACGGCACTTATCTGTTTAGCCCTTACGACAAAGACGATCGTAAATACTGTGCTGCTGTGGCAACGGCTTATAACGTATTTATGCCGGAATACAACCGCTCGCAAAACATTTATGGTTTGGTGATGGATGCCATAAGAAACGAACGGAAAGAAGCTCAACAACGAAATTGGAATCAGTTGGTGGAAGAAGCAGGAAAAGGATATATCGACATTGTGCTTCCCGACAAAAATGATAAAACCCGTAAACTTTCGGAACTCGAAGGGAAGGTGGTATTAATCGATTTCTCGTCGTACAGCGAAAAAGAAAGTGTAGCTTACACTTTTGCGTTACGCGATTTATACAACAAATACCACAGCAAAGGCTTTGAAATTTATCAGGTTTCGCTGGACAACAATAAGTTACTTTGGGAACAATCGATAGAAAACATCCCGTGGGTGTGCGTGCGAGATGCGAATGGAGTGAATACTACATATATTCAAACATTCAACATTCAATCGATTCCAACCACTTTCCTAATGTCGAAAAAAGGAGATATTATTGCCCGCGATTTGAGTTTCGATCAACTTGAAAGCGCAATAAAGAAAAATCTTTAATCCATTTATATTACAAATAACGCTTCATTTTCATGAAGCGTTATTTGATTACACACCTATAGCTGCATGAATCATTTCATCAAAAATACTGCTCTATCGCTTGGTTTTGATGTATGTGGCATTGCCAAAGCCGATTTTTTGGAGGAAGATGCAACTTACCTTCGTAAATGGCTGAATGAAGGACGACATGGTGAAATGCACTATCTGGAGCGAAACTTCGAAAAACGAACTGATCCTCGACTACTCGTTCCTGGCTGTAAATCGGTAATCGTAACTCTTCTCAATTATTTTCCTGAAGAAGAACAAATTTCTACAGCTCCTCAAATAGCCCGATATGCTTATTCTGCTATTGATTACCACACAATAATAAAAGAAAAGCTATCCTTACTAGAGCAAAAACTAATTCATGAATACGGCGAAAGCATTGTTTCGAAAGATTATCAGCATATTTTTGTGGACTCGGCACCCGTGCTCGAACGTCGCTGGGCCGAACGCGCCGGACTCGGTTGGATTGGAAAAAATACCTTGCTGATTAGCCCCGGATTTGGAACTTTTACCTTTATCGGCATACTGATGATAAATGTAGAAACGGAATATGATGCGCCTATGACAGAGCACTGCGGGAAATGCACCCGTTGTATCGACGCTTGTCCGACGAAGGCATTAGCACCCCGCGAAATGGATGCACATCGTTGCATTTCGTATCTCACTATCGAAAACAAGAGCGAAATTCCCGAAGAATTCCGCTCTTCACTATCCAACCGAATGTATGGTTGCGATATTTGTGCTAATGTGTGCCCGTGGAATAAAAAATGGGCGCATGCAAACAATAACCCGGAACTAACTCACGTTCCTAATATGCTAAATTGGGAAACTGAAACATGGGAGAACATGACCAATGAGCAATTTAATGCCGCGTTTCGCCATTCGGCAGTGCAACGAGCCGGATACAAAAAGCTAATGGCTAATATCAAAACGGTGAAAAAGAGAGGATAAATATAATTAGAAAAGACTTTAATTGTTCTCGAAAACAATTAAAGTCTTTTCATTAGTTGACTCTTGCTCAATACAAGAGAGTATTATGCAAGAGTTTTTTGAACAAATTTGAGATTCTTCACTATTTATACTTTCTCTGACAAATAGCTTGCAATTCCTTCCTGAGTGGCAGATAAAGCTTTTTCACCTTTTTTCCAGTTTGCTGGGCAAACTTCGCCATATTCTTCAGTAAATTGCAAAGCATCAATCATACGAAGTACTTCGTCTACATTACGTCCCAGAGGTAAATCGTTTACCAATTGATGACGCACGATTCCATCTTTGTCGATAAGGAACAATCCGCGATAAGCTTTTGCTTCACCTTCAAATGATTCGTTTCCATCTTCATCGTATACTTCAGAACCTACAAGAACATCGTATTTTTTAGAAATCTGTAAATTCTGATCAACTACTAAAGGATATGTTACTCCTTTTATTCCACCTTCATTCTGCGGAGTTTGAAGCCATTTCCAATGAGAGAATTCTGAATCGGTAGATGCTCCTATAACAACAGTATTGCGTGCTGCAAATTCAGCAGCTTTATCTTCAAATGCAATTAATTCTGTCGGACAAACAAATGTAAAGTCGGCAGGATAAAAGAAAAATACAACATATTTCTCACCCACAAACTGTTCCAACGAAAAATCTTCAACAATTTCGCCACCATTTATTACTGCTTTAGAGTTAAATACCGGGGCCTTTTTTCCTACTAATACTGACATAATTTTATATTTTTTATTTTGTTGTTTTTAATTGATACAAAAATAATCATACATTTAAACAATACATCACAAAAGTCTATAGACTTTTTTTATATATCAATAGGGAGTGTTTATCGTAGAAAAATCTAATTACTTGCGGCAAATCAATACAGAGGCATAAGCCGCAATTCCTTCTTTTCGGCCCACAAATCCAAGTCTTTCAGTTGTTGTTGCCTTTATTGAAATATTGTTTATATCAACATCCAAGACTTGAGCAAGACATCGTTGCATTTCAGGTATATATGGATTTAGTTTCGGTTCCTGCGCACAAATGGTACAATCAGCATTTCCCAACTCAAATCCTTTCTCTCTAATCAATGAAATGGTTTGTGATAGTAAAATTTTGCTGTCAATGTTTTTATATTCTGATGAATTATCGGGGAAATGAAAACCTATGTCACGAAGATTAGCAGCTCCTAATAAAGCGTCACATATAGCGTGAATTAAAACATCTGCATCGGAATGACCCATTAATCCCATATGATGTTCAATTTTGATTCCACCTAACCAGAGTTCTCTTTTTGGAGCAAAATTATGTACATCGTAACCAAAACCAATTCGAGGTATATTCATTGTTTCATTATTTTAAATTGAAAGAGCGATTGTAACAACCAAAAGTTGCTGACAATCGCTCGTATTTATTTTCGATATTATCGCTTGATAAATGATTTTTATTTTAAGAAGTTAGTTAGTCCAATCAAATCGAAAGATAACGAAATACGCAATGTCCTATCAAGAGGATTCGATTGAGATGTAGAAATCACATAACCGGCATCCAGTGTGAGAACATTCAATTTGAATCCTGCTCCAGCTGTAAAATACTTGCGATTTCCTTTGTACTGGCTTTCGTTATAATATCCACCACGAACAAAAAACTGATTGTTGTACGCATATTCAACACCCACCGACCACATTATCTCACGAAGTTCTTCTTGACCTCCACCAGGAGCATCACCAAATGAGCGAAAAATACCTGACAATGGTGATATAGCAGTATATTCCTGAGTTGTCATATCATTTTGAGATGGAACAAGCAATTTGTTTACATCTGCATTTACAGAGAAACGGTTATAATTGTCAATTGGATAATCAAAAGCAGCACCCAGACGCATATTTGTCGGAATAAAGTTACTTGTTTCTTTTTGATCATAAGAAATTTTAGATCCGATATTCGAAATGTTTAATCCAATACCTAAAGTTGCATCTGTAGTTTCCAACGTGATCGGAGTTTTGTAGTAGGCAGATACATCCGCTGCGACAGCCGCTCCTGGGTACATTTCAACATTAGCACTTCCGTTTCCTAAATCTGAATAAATGAATCGCAAAGTTGCAGCAGCAGATAAATTATCGGAAAGCATCTGTGAATATGCAACATCGATAGCGTATTCGTTAGGGTGCGCAGTGTTTTCTTCATAACCAAACTCATTCATCAACTGAATATCTCCTAGCGAAAAATATCTTAACGACGCACTCACAGCTGAACGAGGAGCAAATTTCCAATATCCGGCAAGGTAAGCTAAGTCAATATCGGTAACCAAACTTCTTAACCATGGAGTATAAGAAACTGATAATCCGGCATTACTTTCCATAAAAACATATTTCGATGGATTCCAGTATTGAGAATTGACATCCGGAGTTGTCGCAGCTCCTACGTCACCCATTGCACCGGCACGTGCATCTGGGGCAATAGATAAGGATGGTACAGCAGTCAAAATAGTGTTATTTTCCTGACCTAAAGCATTTGGTAAAACAACTGCTAATATAAACAATGCTAAAAAAACTTTTTTCATTCGAGAGTCTTTATTATTTTATGGTACAATATTACTAAAATTAATTAAGATACAGATTTAATAAACGGGAAAAAAAGATTTTATTGTTCTACGACTAACATTTTGTTAGTTTTTGAAGTCGTGTCGCTATTTGAAGTTTTAATACTTACTTTGTATAAATAAATGCCGTTTCCAATTTTTTCTCCGTTACTTGTTTTTAAATCCCATATAATATTATCTGCCGACGATTGCGAGAACGACCATATCTTACGTCCAGATAAATCAAATATCTCAACAGTAGCATTTAAAATAGTTTCAGGCCTATCATGGTTAATAACAATATTAGCCATACTACTTGCTCTTACCGGATTAGGAAAACTTGACACTGAGAATATTTGAGGAGTTAATCCTTTTTGTACTTCAAAATCTATTGTTTTTGTTGTCGAGTTATTCTGTAAATCCCAAACACGGAAAGTAAGTGTATGCTTACCATCCTCTATTGAGGGCAACTTATAGCTCACAACACCCGAAGTATAACTGTCTGCTGCTGATTCAAAATAGTCATTTAATATGTACGACTGTTTTGGATCTTGATCCACAGTAATCATAATATCATGGCCAATCCCGCTTCCGACAGTGTTTATGCCACTTATGTCACTTACATTCGCGATGAAAAGAGGAGTTTCATTTACTTTATCTCCAGAAACAAAGTTTGCAGAATTTAGATATAAATCAGCTTCTGGGCCATCTGTCTCAGCCGAATAGTTTTTTGCTGTGCCTCCTATAATGAAATCTTCAAAACAACCTTGAGCTTCATTGTTATTTATATCATCTTGTGCGTAGTAGTTTATTCTACCCGAGCCATAATTGTATTTTATATCTTTAGGAAGCATAAATGAAATTTTAAAAACACCATCTTTAACTTTTGCAGCGCCTGAAAATAATGTATTTGGTCTATCTGAATAAGTCATTGCACCATCTCCATCATTATTTAGCGTAGTGATTCGTTGTACTTTGTCGTATACCACAACTTGTATG
>JBBIID010000083.1:9700-9941 GCA_037446675.1 Paludibacter sp. | reverse complement strand
CCATACGTCCGTAATACCGTTTAGTTCTACCGAAGAGCAGGTGATTGATTCGGGAGTCCAGCCCGATTCGTGTGGCGGAAACAAATGCAGTGCATTTTGGTATTGCGCTTTGGCAACTCTGGCTTTGTCAATGTTTGTCCCATCGCATTTGTTGATAGCAATTCCGTCTGCCATCTCCATAATTCCGCGTTTAATGCCCTGAAGTTCATCGCCCGTTCCGGCCAGTTGTATAAGAAGGAAA
>JBBIID010000083.1:6021-9661 GCA_037446675.1 Paludibacter sp. | reverse complement strand
GATTTTCCAACACCGACAGTTTCCACAAAAATTGTATCGAAACCGGCAGCTTCGCAAAGAATAATGCTTTCGCGGGTTTTACGCGCTACACCTCCCAATGACCCTGCCGATGGTGAAGGACGGATGAACGCATTTTTAGCAACCGAAAGTTCTTCCATGCGGGTTTTATCTCCCAAAATACTTCCTTTGGAACGTTCGCTGCTCGGGTCGATAGCAAGTACAGCCAGTTTCCGACCGGAACGAACCAGATGCATTCCCAATGCTTCGATAAACGTACTTTTGCCTGCTCCCGGCACTCCGGTTATTCCTAGTCGTGTTGCATTTCCGGAGTAAGGAAGGCATTTTTCGATTACCTCCTGAGCTATTGATTGATGTTCGGGTAGTGAACTTTCGACTAAAGTTACTGCTTGGCTTAATATCGATATGTCTCCGGCTAAAATTCCCTCTACAAATTCGTTTGGACTATATTGTTTGCGTTTTACCTTGCGCTGGAGATACGGGTTCACAGTGGGTGCCGACTCAACTCCTTCGTTTACGGTTAAGCCTTTATATTCGGGGTTATTTTCGGGATGATCTTTTTTGTTGTTAAAGTGCATACGATCAGAAAGATAATGGTGTGCGGACTACGAAGATAAAACTTCAGTCCGAAGAGAGAATGATTTCTCAATACGTCTGTAAAATTAGAAAAAAGCCGGGATATTTCAAATTAATATCCCGGCTTTCATCAAAGGTTATGTATAAAAAATGAAATGTGTTCTATTTCTGTACGGTCCAGTCGGCAACTAAAATAAGAAAACTGTTCACAGGATCGTTTGTTTGAATAGTAATTGTTTTTTTGAATTCGCCTACAGGCAAGTTTTTAGTGTTTACTTCAAAACTAATTTGCCCAACTTTACCACTTCCAATTGTCAAAGCATTTTGATGAAGCTTTATTTCTGGATTATTGTTAATAACACGACGAATGGCTAAAGCACTCAATCCTTTATTCGAAATTTTGAAGCTTCCGGTGTGTTTTTGTCCGCTTTTCAAAATTCCTAAGTGTATTGTTTTTTCAGGAATTTCAACGATGGGCGAGTTCCTTTTTTGTTCAATTGTCAAATGACCAAAATCCTCAACAACATTGCTGTACACTGTAATTTTATTATCGTTTGATTTTGATTTCTGACCATTAATCAAAAGCGTCAGATTGTCTGTAATCGGACCCCATTGTGAGCATTTTTTGCTGTCAAACGTGAAAGTAATTTTTCCTTCAGCATTTGGTTTGAGAATATCTGGTGATATTGATACCGACATATAAGCAGGGATCGACTCAAAACTGGGTTTTATGCTCGAAGACGAGGAATTTTTAATTTCCAACACTCTTTCTTGTTTGCTGCCTTTGTTTATGTTGTTCATTTGAACGGCTTTCGTTTTCATCGAAAGTCCGTTAATCTCTATCGGATAAGCGCTGCTGGTGGCAGTTTGCTTGGGGATAACTTCTCCTTTGATAATCAAAACAACTTGTTCTTCGGTAGCGTTGCTGTAGACAGTTATTGTTTTGGTAAAAACTCCCGGACGTCCCAACGGATTATATGTCACTGTTATAGATCCTGGTTTTCCTGGTTCAATCGGCTCTTTTGTCCAAGTAGGCGTAGTGCAACCGCAAGATGCCTGAACGCGATTTATAACAAGCGGAGAACTTCCTTTATTGACAAAATTGAAAACATGCGTTATTTTTCCATCAGCTTCGTTTACTTTGCCAAAATCGTGCGACTTTTCTTCGAAACTGAGAAATGCTTTTTGAGAAAAGGCTGTAAGGCTGAACACCAAACAAACCAAAAATAAACCGTACTTTTTCATAAATATATCGTTTTTAAATAAACTCAATGAGTATGTTTTTATTAGCCACTTGCAAAAGTATTAAAAATTGTGGTTGGTTAATGCAGTATAAAATTAATTCGTGTTTAAATTTAGTTAAAACAAAAGTAGATTCTATTTTCGGAAAAGATATTAATAGTAGTCCCACCCATTATATACTTTCAATAAAAGCAATTGATTGATATTAAATGACTAATTTTGCAGAAGTGAAATCTATCAATAGAGGATGCTTAGGATAAAATGAAAGAAAAGATACAAAGTTTACTGGCACTACATAATGAATATGTGGTTGGATGTTACAGGCATTTACATGCTCATCCAGAACTGTCGTTTCATGAAGTTGAAACGGCCAATTTTATTCGTCAGCAATTGACAGAAATGAGCATCTCGTTCCGATCGGGAATTGGAGGCAATGGAATTCTTGCAAAAATAGAAGGAAGAAATCCATCGAAAAAAGTGATTGCTTTACGGGCTGATATGGACGCTCTACCAGTGTGTGAGGCTGTGGATATTCCGTGGAAATCGGTAAACGAAAATGTGATGCATGCCTGCGGGCATGATGCGCACACAGCTTGCCTGCTCGGAGTTGCTAAAATGTTGAATGAGGTTAAGAGTGATTTTGAAGGAACTGTTTTGCTGATTTTCCAACCGGGAGAAGAAAAAGCCCCCGGAGGAGCGAAGCTAATGCTTGAAGATGGACTGTTTGACGAAATAGAACCAGATTTAATTCTGGCACAGCATGTTTCAGTAGATTTTCCAACTGGCACAATGGGATTTTTGTCGGGAACAATCATGGCGTCGGCCGATGAAATTCATTTAAAGATAAAAGGAAAAGGTGGGCATGGTGCATTGCCGCATTTGTTTAACGACACTGTGCTTGCAGCGTCTCAAACTATTGTTTCGTTGCAACAAGTGCGAAGCCGTTTGTGCCATCCGCTTACGCCAATGGTGTTGACATTTGGAAAGCTAATTGCTGATGGTGCAACAAATGTTATTCCGCACGAAGTGTTCCTGTCGGGGACTTTCCGAACTTTCGACGAAAAATGGCGTGAGGAAGCAAAGACTCATATAAAGAATATTATTTCCGAAACAGTAGCTGCCCATGGATGCACTGTTGATATTGACATGCCCGATGGTTACCCGTGTGTGGTGAACAATGAGGGCATAACAACCAAAGCAAAAACATTTGCAAAAGAGTGGGTTGGGGAGCAAAATGTAAAAGAATTGGAGGTGAGGATGACATCTGAAGATTTCGGATTCTTTACTCAAAAATATCCGGCCTCATTTTTCCGTTTTGGAGTGAAAGGAGAATCGAATGCGGATACCGGCGGGTTGCATAGTTCCACATTCCGGATTGATGAAAAATCGTTGGAGACAGGAACGGGCGGAATAGCTTGGTTGGCTTTGAGTTTCTTGAACGAATGAAATACAGTAATTTATAGAAAAAATCCCTGATTCAGAAATGAGTCAGGGATTTTGTATTTATTCAGCCGCAGGTTTGCTTTTTGGAGCATATTTTGTCGGCTTCTTTTTTCTTCTGACGTACGTTCCAGGCAAAATCACATCAATAAGATGTTTTCCCAGAAGTCCTAATCTCACTGCACAAGCCAGTGCGCCAAAACTAATTGTGAGGGTGAACCAATGACTTTGATTGGTCAAAACTGTTGCCCACATCGAAAATCCCAGTATAAGAATGATTATACTGTAAATTATTTTTTCCTTGAGTAATGGAGTTCTTAGCGTTTTGAAACGGGTAATTCCATCCAAAATTCCGGAACAGAAT
>JBBIID010000083.1:248-6005 GCA_037446675.1 Paludibacter sp. | reverse complement strand
GTGCAAAAATTGAAAATGAAACAACTGATTGCACTATTTCGGTGTAAAAATCTGGAAAAATCAAATGAAATATTGATAATGCCGGAATCAATGCCACAAAAGTCTGCGATAAGTGGATGGCAATGGGGTGAATATCTAATGCCAAAATAAATAATCGATTCGCCGAAACTCTTTCACGATAAGGTTCAAAAACGTTTCTGGGTAAACCACATGCTGGACAAACATCGCCCAATTCACTTGCTTTCATGACGTATCCGCATGGGCGGCAGCGGACTAATTCTTCATCAATCATATAAATTCAATTTTTTGTTTTACTGCGTGCAAATATAGCAAGTTATTGATAAAATGCAATGATTTTTATATGTTATGATTTTCAAAATATCGACACCATTTGTTTAATCCACATTCAGCGCATTTTGGTTTTCGGGCAATGCAAACATAACGTCCATGCAAAATTAACCAATGATGTGCTTTCGGTAGAAGGTCGGCAGGAATATGTTTAACGAGTTCCATTTCGGTTTGAAGCGGATTTTTTGAATCTGTGGTAAGTCCTAACCGCTCCGAAACTCGAAAAACGTGTGTGTCTACTGCCATTGCCGGTTTATTGAATACAACCGAAGCAATGACGTTTGCTGTTTTTCGCCCTACACCGGGTAATTTCTGGAGTTCTTCAATTTCGTCAGGGACAACTCCGTTGAAATCCGAAACAAGCTTTTGTGCCATTCCTACCAAATGCTTGGCTTTGTTATTCGGGTAAGATATGGATCGGATATATTCAAAAATAACTTCCGGGTTCGAAGCAGCCATAACTTCCGGAGTCGGAAAATCCTCTAGAAGTTTGGGTGTAATCATATTTACTCGTTTGTCGGTGCATTGAGCCGAAAGTATTACCGCTACCAGTAATCCGAACGGATCGGAATAATGCAATTCGGTTTCGGCAACAGGCATGTTTTTGATAAACCAATCAATTATATTTTCATATCTTTGTTCTGTAGTCATCCTATTTCTTTGTAATGATGAGGCAATTTTGGTATTTTTTCGTTTTCTGCAAATTTATATCAAAAGATGAAATTAGGGAGTTCCTTTTTATTATTTTTGCAAATAATAATCGTTTATTTTTAGCAAACCCAACAAAAACTATAGAAATTTTAATTCAATTCTGAATTGATAATATGGCACCGAGAAAACCTATAAAGCCTACTCCTAAACAGGACGCAAAACCGAATCCGAAACCTGAACAAAAAAAACAAAAGCCTGTAAAGAATCCGAATGAGCCTGGATTTTTCAAAAAAACAGCCACCTTTTTCAAAGATGAGCGAACCCGTGTTATTCTGGGGATTGGTGTTTTGCTTGTTACATTGTTTTTGTTTGTGTCGTTTGTTTCTTACTTTTTTACAGGAGCCAATGATCAAAGCAAAATGGAACTCTCGTGGAGCGAGTTGCAACAAATGCGTGGCGAAATTCAGAATTGGGCATCGGTGACGGGTGCTGTTTTGGCTGAAAATTTTATTAATCGTTGGTTTGGTGTATCTTCTTTTGCTATTTTGTTTTTCACATTAATCGTCGGACTCAGGTTTATAAAAGTTAAGTTTATATCGCTCACAAAGGCATTTTTTCATAGTATATTTTTATTAATATGGATATCTGTGCTTTTGGGATTTGTGATAAGTCCTTTTTATAATGATTTTGTATTTACATTTTCACCCGGAGGGAAATATGGCGACGAAGCAAGTAAATGGCTGGTGTCTTACATAGGCAGCCCGGGAGCATTGATGCTTTTGGTGGGGCTATTTTTGTTTTATGCCATTCTGAGTTCGAAAAGGACAATCCCATTCCTGAAAAGATTGTTTACTCCAAAGTCGAAAAGGGCGCAAATGGCACAGCCGGCAATTTTTGAGGAAGATGAACCATTGGAAGATAGCGTTGCTGTAGGCACCGAAATTATACCGGAAGACTGGGTTGTAAAGGCAAATGACGAGACGGAAGAACTAATCATTGAGCCGGAAGAAGAAATAATTACAGAAAAGAATGAAGTTCCGTTTGAAATTGAGCCTCCTGTTGCTGCAGAAGAAAGTAAATCAGTGGATGTGGTTGAGATGGAATTTACCGATAACGAGCACGAAGATCCTTACTACAATGTTGCGAAACTAGGAAAATATGATCCAACGTTGGATTTGTCGCACTACAATCCGCCGACACTAGATTTGCTTAAAGTGTACGGAACGGACAATGATACGCAAATAGATATGGTGGAACAAAATGCGAACAAAAACCGCATTATAAATACGCTGCAAAATTACGGTATCGAAATTGAAACTATAAAAGCGACGGTTGGTCCGACTATTACGTTGTATGAAATTGTTCCTAAAGCGGGTGTTCGTATTTCTAAAATCAGAAATCTGGAATACGATATTATGTTGAGTCTTGCTGCGACAGGTATTCGTATTATCGCCCCAATTCCTGGCAAAGGAACTATTGGTATCGAAGTTCCGAATAGCGATCCGCAGGTGGTGTCGATGCATTCCATTATTGCTTCGAAGAAATTTCAGGAATCGAAATTTGAGCTTCCGGTAGCTTTCGGACGGACAATTACCAACGAAATCTTTATGGTGGATCTGGCAAAAATGCCACACCTTTTGGTGGCAGGAGCTACCGGACAAGGAAAATCGGTAGGTTTGAATGCCATTATCACTTCGTTGCTTTACAAAAAACATCCAGCACAATTGAAGCTGGTGCTGGTCGATCCTAAAAAAGTAGAGTTTAATATTTACGGGGATATTGAAAAGCATTTCCTTGCAAAACTCCCTGATGGCGAAGATGCCATTATCACCGATACCAGCAAGGTGGTGGAAACGCTCAATTCGCTGTGTAAAGAAATGGATGATCGTTACGAATTGCTCAAAAAAGCGCATGTTCGTAATATTAAGGAATACAACGAGAAATTTTTCGTTCGCCATTTGAATCCGGAGAAAGGACACCGATTCCTACCATATATAGTGGTAATTGTTGATGAGTTTGGCGATTTGATTATGACAGCCGGCAAAGAAGTGGAAATGCCGATAGCGCGTATTGCTCAGCTGGCTCGTGCGGTGGGTATTCACATGATTATTGCCACACAACGTCCATCGGTAAATATTATTACCGGGGTGATAAAAGCGAACTTCCCGGCTCGCGTTGCTTTCCGTGTGTCGTCTATGATTGACTCGCGCACCATTCTCGATGCTCCTGGAGCTAATCAGCTGGTGGGTCGCGGTGATATGCTTTTCTCGCAGGGAAATGATCTGATTCGTGTGCAATGTGCTTTCGTGGACACTCCCGAAGTTGAAAATATTGTTCATCATATTAAAGATCAGCAAAGCTATCCAACGGCATTTTATTTGCCAGAGTATACCGGGCCGGATGTGGATGGAATTGATGTGAGTTCGGTGGATATGTCGAAGCGCGATCCGCTTTTCGAAGAAGCAGCTCATCTTATTGTGGCGAACCAACAGGGTTCTACATCACTTATTCAACGGAAATTTTCTATTGGTTACAATCGCGCCGGAAGAATTGTAGATCAGCTCGAAGTGGCCGGAATTATTGGACCATTCGAGGGAAGTAAGGCGCGTCAGGTGTTGGTGATGGATGTTGTCCAATTGGAGCAAATATTGAAGAATCTTTAATTCATATTTGTTCGTTTTCGACCTGAAGTTTTGGCATAATCTTGCCAATTGGCACATTCCTTGTAAAAGTAGAATCGAATTCAAAATCTGAACTTTTATGTTACGAAAAACAGTTTATGTTTTAAGCTTTTTGTTGGCTTATTCTCTCTCTTTATTTTCTCAAAATACACCTTCGGCAGATAAGGTTTTGACTGATGTTTTAAATTCAGTAAAGATTACTCCATTTAGAACAAATTTCAAATTAAATATCATTGATAAAACTTCGGCTCAGGAGCAATCTTTGACGGGAGCAATAACAATAAAGGGGAATAAGTTTTTTATTGATATGACTGATATGAAAGTTTGGAATGATGGGCGCACTCAATGGGTGTACACTTCTCAAAACAATGAAGTATCTATTAGCGAGCCAACCGAAAAAGAACTTGCCGAGACAAACCCGATGGCTATTTTGTCGGCACTTAAACCGAAATGCGCTGTTCGGTATAATAAAAAAAAATCTTCCGAGAGTTATTGGATCGACATGATTCCTAATTCCAAATCGCAGAATATTTCAAAAGTTGAGATTCAGGTGAACAAAAGCACGCTGAATTTGGTTTCTGTTAAACTTGTCGATAAAAAAGGAAATATCACAATGCTTACGTTAAGTGGATTCCAAAAAGGAATCAAAATTACGGATGACTCTTTTGTCTTTAATAAAGCAAAATATAAAGGAGTTGTCGAAAATGATTTGCGGTAAGTTTTTCTGGTCTAGATAATAAATAATAAAACATATAATTATGAATGAAAAAGTACGTTGTCTGATCATTGGGTCAGGCCCAGCAGGTTATACTGCTGCAATTTATGCTTCCAGAGCAAATCTTTCGCCTGTGTTGTACGAAGGAATGGAGCCTGGTGGACAGTTAACTACTACCACAGAGGTTGAAAATTTCCCTGGTTATCCAGAAGGAATTACAGGACCGGAATTAATGGAGGATTTAAAAAAACAAGCGCAAAGATTTGGTGCGGATATTCGTTTTGGAGTTGCAACTGCGACTGATTTATCTGTCTCTCCTTATAAAATAACTATTGATGGCGAGAAGGTAATTGAGGCTGAGACGATTATTATTTCCACAGGTGCTACCGCTAAATATTTAGGGTTGCCCGATGAAAAGAAATATGCAGGTTCGGGAGTTTCGGCTTGTGCTACTTGCGATGGTTTCTTTTATCGAAAAATGACCGTAGCCGTAGTGGGCGGTGGCGATACGGCTTGCGAAGAGGCGACTTATCTCGCAGGTTTGGCAAGCAAAGTCTATGTTATTGTACGTAAAGACTATTTGCGCGCTTCGAAAATCATGCAGGAACGCGTGCTGAACAATCCTAAGATTGAAGTTCTTTTCGAACACGAAACACTTGGATTGACCGGAGAAGGAGTGGTTCAAGGCGCTAATCTCGTGAAAAAGAAAGGAACTACAGAGGAGGAACAAGTTCATTTAGACATTGATGGTTTCTTTTTGGCTATTGGGCATAAACCTAATTCGGATATTTTCAAACCGTGGATTGAAACTGATGAAGTTGGATATATAAAGACTGTTCCTGGAACTCCAAAAACAAATTTGAGCGGCGTGTTTGCAGCCGGAGATGTTGCCGATCCGCATTATCGTCAAGCAATAACTGCGGCTGGAACCGGGTGTCAAGCGGCGATAGAAGCTGAAAGATATTTGTCTGAAAAAAGTGCATAAAATTTTAAATTTTATTCACTAAATGTCATAATATGTTCAGTGTTATGATTTGTAAAAAAAATAATTGCCACAAGCCTTTGTGGCAATTATTTTTTTTACAAATAGGTTGTGTCATCTAGTTGATTTTCATTTAGTATGATATTTTTATTCGAAAAATAATTTTTGAAAATATAATTGAAATAATTTCGTGTAAAAAGTAGGTAAATTGCTGTCTATTTAGTAAATATTAACTTATATGCGTAAAATCTGTTGATATTTGTTAGTATTTTTGTGCTGTTAAATTCCCGAAAAAGCATAAAATTGTTGTGCTCTTACATTCCAATTTCAAAAATATATTTGTCAAATGTCGCGTCTGACAATTCTTGGCGCGAGAAACC
>JBBIID010000083.1:0-221 GCA_037446675.1 Paludibacter sp. | reverse complement strand
ATTTTAGTTTTACTCTTTTCGGGTATGCAAATCATAAATGGGGCAAATCTAATTCAGTATCCTTTGTCAACTAATGCAGCATCTATACCTGCCGGAGGAACATTGTCCGTATCTTCTTCGCTGACATTGGTTACTAGTTATGGTACGTCAGGAGCAAGCGCTACCGGATGGGATGCCGCTGATCAATATTGGTTGATTACACCAATCTCAACCGCTGGATA
>JBBIID010000082.1:0-10128 GCA_037446675.1 Paludibacter sp. | reverse complement strand
GGATAGCGAGAATATTTTTAAATTGTCAACTAGTTTTTTTAGAAATTCAATTGCTAAATTGTATTCAATTTCTTCTGCTATATTAGTAATATCTCCAGTTATTATTAGATACCTCTCTTTAAATTGATATTCATTAATTTTATTGATTAAAGAGTCTATAAAAGCATGTTGCATATCTTTTTGTTTGGCATCTGTATTTAGTAAACTATTGGTATTTGTTTTGCCAAATATCCCTTGATGTTCAGTGATATGTAAATCAGAAATATGTATTATTATATTATTCATTGGATAAAGTTTCTAAATCTGTAGTAATATCATATTTTAGCTCTCTATTATTTTCTTTTCTTATTGAGAACACTGCAATTGTGGCATTTTCTTTCTTTATATGGTCTTTTCTCAAAGTTTCTGTTTTGATTATTGAAACATTACCTAAACAGTTTCCGCCTATGAATTGAATTAGGCTTTTAACTATTTTAACCTCTGTACCAAGACAAACTAAATCTGAAACGACAATATATTTTCTTTTATCTGAGATTGTGTTGTCTAATCTATTATATAATTTATTTACTGGTCCGATTTTATCAAAGATTAAAATGTCTAATTTAAGAAAAGTCGATAATATAGACACAATATAAGCACTATTCATACTTTGGCAGATTAAGATCGGTTCATATTCTATCTCTCTATGCCATTCGGTTTTAATTTTAATTGCTAGCTTATACAGTGAGAACAATAACAACTTATTTTCATGACTCATAAATTTTTTCATATCAACATATGAAGTCAAATATACAAAAGATGATGTGTGAGGAACTGAATGTGGATTAATATATTCCTTTATTGTAGACTTAAACTTTTCATAGAAAATATCAGCAGGTTTTATTTCTATATTAGTGAAGTTCTCAATTTCATTTTCAAATAAAAAAAACTTTGAAAAAATATCGCCTTGCGAAATGTTACTTAAATTTCCAATCGTATCAAATGAAAGCTCTTCACACAATTTTTTGCTAATATCAATTAACAGTATTTTATATCCTTTATTTTTAAGTTGAATTATTGGTCTGTTTAAATTGGGTTGACAGGCATTGATAAATTTAAAATCTAATACGATATTCATAATTTGAGTATCAGATCTTTCAATTTCTTCTATGATTCTATTTATAGTTGGTATTTGAAGGCGATCGCCGTATATCCCGCTTTTATCATCGTTAATATAATTGGAGTATATAACTTCTTCAGCATGTAAATTGAAGTAGATATAATTTTGAGTGACTATTTTTGATATTATCATAATATTATAGATTAGGTATTTCTACTTCGATATGGACTCCTCTAAACTTAACCTTATAGAATCTCAAAGATGAGAATTTAATATCACTATTGTATTTGTCAATTGCTTTTTCAAAAAACTTAGTGAAGCTATTTCGCATTTGGATTGATAAATCAATTAGATTCTCTCTGTAATATGCATCATCAATCGATTTTTTTAAATACTTATCATGAAGTTCATTTATCTCCTTTCTGTATGTTACCAAATCATTTAATTCATCCATCATCCTATTGGAAATAATAACTTGACAGTTTTCTGTGTGAAGTCTGAAATATCCTTTACTATTCAAAACAACATTAATCATCAAATCAAACAAACCTTTTCGTTCTTTAATTGAAGAATAATACAGTGTTTCAAATATTGAATAAAGATTATTTAAAATCTTATCTGAAATATTGACATGGCTTTTTTTCTCAGTTAGAATTGTTTTTAAGTCACTGTATTTATAATAGAAAGTTGATTCCTTTAATTGCATAGAGGCTTCAAAGCCAATTCCATTATCTGATATAGAAAATTTAGTTTTAAATCTATCAACAAACATCAATGCAAATGTTTGTGACTTTGAATGTAAAACTCCATTAGTAATAAGCTCAGATAAAATGTCGATGTATGTATTGTGAAAAGATAAGGTTGATTGATTTTCGAACAAAAGTTCTTCAAAATGCTCACGCACTTTATAAGTGTAATGAGAAATAAGAAAATCTCTTTTGTTATCTTCTTTATCAAAACCTGCAAGTAATAGAGACAAATTATCATCATCTAATGAATATGCTCTAACTTTATGTTCACTTCGCTGTTTTTTTCCTTCAAGGTTACTAATGAAACCATCATTAAATGCTGCAATTTTTCTCCCCTTGGGATATGTTGGATTGATATTTTCACCACAGAGATAAAAGAAATCAGAACCATATAAAAAATCAAGTAATTTAATTGTTGCTTTATTATTGTATAGTAATAACTCAACTGGGGATCTGTGAAACTTCTGTAATTGTTCAAATAAACTTAGCAGGAGTGGAATTGTAATGGGGTCAATTCTATAATTTGAATTATAAATATCTTCATCTCCATTCTCTACTAGTTTGAAACTTGGAATAGTCGATTCACTAGAGTAGTATTTAGAAACAGATTCTAGAAAATCCGAATAAAATTTATATGGAGAAAATGTTATGTCACTTTTAATTATAGAAATTAATTTACTCATATTTATTTTCATTATATTTAGTCCAAATTGTTTTATACTAGTCGCTTATTGCAGAATGTTTTGTTTTTTTTTAAGATTGCACCTAACACCCCTATATCAATCCCTAATTTTATTCCCACTTTTGTGGTGGGTATATCCTGGTTAACTAGCTATCTATCGCATTTTGCGCAGTTGTTTTATCAGGCTCAAAGTTAACAACTATTTCCGATTTTAAACAATCTAAATAGAAAAAGAGTGCGAATTTTTATCCGTACTCTTATCTGATTTGTTGCTATTTAGCCTGTGATTTCCGATCACAACTATTCCGCCGGTGTCGTTTGTTTTTTGCGGGCAGCTTGCTGCATGTTTATCGTGGTTTTATAGACCTTGATAAAGCCGTTGAGTTGGTTGATAAAACTGATGTAATTAGCATCGCCGTTTATCAGTGCCAGCGCGTTAATACGCTTCACAATGGCATTGTAACAGGGATCCATTACCGAGCGAGCTTCCAGCGAAGTAGTGACGTACGTTCCGTTTGTTTCGGCATTGCGAAGCTCATACAAGGCGTTGTATTCCTCATTCACGGTTTGAATTTGATTGACCCATTCCACACACTCGTCACTGAGAGCTGTCAAGCGAGGCAGATTTTCGGCATCGAGCAATTCGGCCGTCATACTGCGGATAGACACCGTTTCGTCGGCGTTGGTCTTGTACCGCGGATTGCCGTACTTGTCAATCACCCGTTTTACAATTTCAGCCGTTTCCCTTATGGCAGGGTTAAAATGCCGCAGTTTGTTTTCGATTAAATGATTGAATCCTGTTATTAAATCTTCGCGTTCGAAATCCCTGTCTTCCATTTTGGCAGTGTTTATATTCCCCACCTCAATGCTTATAGCGGCTTTTTCCACGGCAAGTGCATTGCTGAAAGCCGGATACTGTGCTTCAACGCCCAGTTTAGCCAGTGTTTCGCTCATTAACAGATGATCGGTCTGCGTCATTAATCCCAAATGTTGCTCTTTCCTCATACGGGCAAGCGGTGCAACAATAATTTCATTCATAGTTCTTAAAAATTTTAATTGGTTTATAATAGAAAATTAAAGAATTCCGTGTATAAATTTAAATCCTATCCGCCACCAAAAATCAACAAACAGAAAAACAAATAATTTGAAATGCCCGTGGAGCAGGCATTTCGCCCGGATGAAGCCTTTGTAAGCATACAAACCATCCACTTGGGTCAGACGGAGCATTTGTAAGCAAACAAACCGTCCACTTGGGTCAGACGAAGCATTTGTAACCAAACAAACCGATCACCTGGGTCAGACAGAGCATTTGTAAGCAAACAAATCGCCCACCTGAGTCAGACGGAGTATTTGTATGGCATACAACCGGATGACTGATCATTCCCTTTTATTATTTATATAAACAACACCTTTTTTAACAAATGAACGGAGCAAGTATAAATAATTATTTATTAACATTAGCGTTCTCAGTATTATTTTTTCACAATTTAAATCTTACCCTGCTAGCGCGGATATTTATCCGTGCATTGCTTGAAAAGCAATTATTCTATTAAATTATATACAGCTAGCCTTTTTATAGCTATATTTTTTTATTGTTTATGCTCTAACGACCAACGCACAGATAAATATCTGCGCGAGCTGACGAAAAACTCCAAAACGAATGAAGTACTTTTGGACGGTTTATTTACAACCCGGGTTCAGCGATTTTAAATCGCTATTATTTCATTATAAAACCGCAATTAAAAATCGCTAGAGCCCACTCATATCAAAACGTTTTAATGTCTTACAGACGATTAAAAGTTTGAGTAGAACAACCTCCAAAACAAACCCAACAACAAATTCATCATAAATATTGAAATAAAATCTTCCTTTTATTTTACATTCTTGTCAATAAACTTATCCAAAAGAATCAAGTTGTAATTATTCAGACAGATCACCCAATAAGAGCTAAATATTTATACACTTTTCATACTTTTCTATTATCTTTCGCAAAAATATAATCTTATTTAATCGGAGCAATATGGAAAGGATTAGCACACAGGAAGTACTGGATTGGTCGAAAGAGTTTCTTTTTAAATCGGAAAGTGAAATTACCGAAGCTGAAAAAAAAGAGCAAAAAAAATACGCCATCCTGATTCAAAACCCAAACGACAAAACACTTCTCTCCAAACTTTTAGACGAATCTTCGCAAATTCACGACCGGAAAAAGCTGGCCCGGCGAATGAAATTGCTTATTGAGCGATACGGCGTTCCTGAGTTTTTCAGCAAGTCGGACAATTTAATGCTTAAACTGTTTACCGGATTCGGATACATGTTCGATTATATTTCCGTTCCGCTTTTCAAAAGGCGACTTCGTTCGGACACTTCGAAAGTAATTATAAATGAAGAAGCTTCGTTGCTAAACAAGCATTTGAATGATCGCAAGAAGCAACATATCGGACAAAACGTAAACTTGCTTGGCGAGGTGGTACTCGGCGATGGCGAGGCCAACAAAAGATATTATCATTATCTCGAAGCACTGAAAGATCCGCACATCAATTATATTTCGATAAAAATATCAGGAATTTACGCGCAAATAAATCCGCTCAATTACGACCAAAACAAAATTGACCTTTGCGAACGCCTTACACGCATTTACCAGCAATCCATCGATTTTCCTTACGTTGACGAAAACGGCATTGCCTCTTCAAAATTTGTCAACTTGGACATGGAAGAATACAAAGACACCGAACTTACGTTGGATGTTTTCAAAACCGTTCTGAGCTTACCTCAATTTAAAAATTACAAAGCCGGAATCGTTGTTCAGGCTTATTTGCCGGATGCATGGCATTTTCAAACCGAATTGCTCGATTTTGCCAAAGCCCGCGTTGCCGAAGGAGGCGCTCCGCTCAAAATGCGGTTAGTGAAAGGCGCTAACCTGCAAATGGAATCTATTATTTCGTCGCTGAAAGGTTGGGAAAACCCCGTGTTGCACAATAAAGTTGAAGTTGATGCGAATTATCTGCATATTTTGGATCGGGCACTGGAACCCGAAAACGCAAAAGCGATGCATATCGGTGTGGCTTCGCACAATTTTTTCAGCATCGGGTATGCTTATCTGCTTAGCAAGAAAAATGGTGTGGAAGATCAGGTTACTTTCGAAATGCTCGAAGGTATGGCCAACTATTTGCCACGCGTGATGCGGAATCTGGGCAAACAGGTGATTCTTTATACGCCCGTAGTGAAAAATGAGCATTTTCTTAATGCGGTGTCTTATCTGGTACGTCGGTTGGACGAAAACACTGGCAAAGACAATTTCCTGAGTTATTCATTCGGATTGAAATATGACAGCAAGGAATGGAAGTTTCTGCAACAACAATTTCTGGAAGCTTATGAATTGAAGGACAAAATTGACCCGACACCATTCCGAAAACAAAACCGCAACATTGTAACTGAGGCAACCAAATTCGATCCAGAATCATTTAAGAATGAACCCGACACCTTTTTCGACACAAAAGAAAACCGTGAATGGGCAAATTCCATCCGTGAAAAATGGATGAAAAACAAAGATTCGAAACCGTATCAAATTCCTGTTCAGATAGCTGACAGAGAAGTTATCACCGATAAGAGAACAAAATACTTTGACAAAAGCCAGAACGAAGAAGTGGTCGTATGCGAAGCGAGTTTATCAAACTTGGAAATGATGCAGGAAATTATCGACAAAGCAGAAAAAGACAGTTCCAGCTGGAGAAAGACTTCGTTGGCAGACCGAAATCTTATTCTACACAAAGTAGCCAAAAATATCAGCAACAATCGTGGAAACCTGATCGGCTGTATGTCAGCCATTACCGGAAAAACGTTCCTCGAAGGTGATGTGGAGGTTTCAGAGGCCATCGATTTTTGCCGCTTCTATCCTATAACGATGAAAGTTTTCGAAAATCTCGAAACGATTAGCATAACTCCCAAAGGAATAATACTTGTTATTCCGCCGTGGAATTTCCCGCTGGCCATTCCTGTTGGTGGCGTTGCTGCTGCACTTTCGGGAGGTAATACCGTCATTTTAAAGCCGGCAACCGTTGCTTTTCCGGTGGCCTGGGAATTTGCTAAATGTTTCTGGGATGCCGGAGTCCCAAAGGATGCTTTGCAGGTAGTTTGCACCGATGGACGCGAACCGTTGAATTACCTTTCATCACATTCGGCTATTAAACACATTATCCTGACAGGCGGAACCGATACCGCTTTCCGCTTGCTCGAAAACAACCCGACTTGTCCGCTATCAGCCGAAACAGGCGGTAAAAATGCAATTATTCTCACTTCATCCGGCGACCGCGATCATGCTATTCAAAATATCGTTACTTCCGCGTTCAGCAATGCCGGGCAAAAATGTTCCGCTTGTTCGCTGCTTTTGCTCGAAAAAGAAGTGTACAACGATCCTGAATTCAAAACGAAACTAAAAGATGCAGTAACAAGCATGCATACCGGAAGCGCGTGGAATGGCGGCAATATCGTCGGTCCAATGATTACGAACAACGACAAACTTTTGCACGCGATAAACAATCTTGAAAAAGGCGAATGGTGGCTCGTAGCTCCCGAATTTGTTGACGAAAAGAAATATATTCTGAAACCAACCGTAAAATGGGGCGTAAAACCGGATAGTTTTACGTTTAAGAACGAATTATTTGCACCATTATTAGCCGTGGTTTGCATCGAAGATTTGGAAGACGGAATTCAAAAAGCTAATTCATCGGAATATGGACTGACTTCAGGTTTGCAAAGTCTGGACGAAAGCGAACAATTGCGTTGGAAAAATAGTATTGAAGCCGGAAACCTGTATATCAACCGCGGAATTACAGGCGCTATCGTCAATCGTCAACCATTTGGAGGCATGAAACGTTCGGCATTCGGAGGTGGAATAAAAGCCGGTGGTAGAAACTATGTTTCCTGCTTTGTAAACATTGAGGAAAAGAAACAGAAATACTCTGCAAATAAAACTGAGAGTTTATTTAGCAAATTTGCAGAACAACTTTCGGCAGATGAGAAACCGCGATTTATTGCTGCTGTAGAAAGCTATAAACTGAATTGGGAAAATGAATTTTCAAAAGAAGAAGACATTCACAATTTAATGGGTGAAAAGAATACATTCAGATATCTTCCGTTGAAAAATATGGCGTTGAGAGTAATGGAAAGCGACAGTTTGTGCGACGTATTTATGGTGATAGCTGCAAGCAATATCGCCAAAACGCCACTAACCATAAGCATTTCGAACACCGATTCAAAAATAGCTGCGATACAAAGCACCGTTAAAACTGAGTGTACCATATTGATTGAAACGGAAGATGAATTTATTGCAAAAATGGACAATTTCGATAGAATAAGAACCTGCACCGAAAAACTTTCTACAAAAACATATAATAAAGCGGCTGTATCGGGCAAATATATTGCTTATGCAAAGCCACTTGTGGAAGGCAGAATCGAATTACTTCATTACCTCAAGGAGCAAAGTATCGCTTTTGAATACCACAGATACGGAAGTATTACAGATTCTGAAAATTAAGCTATAAAGCTCGACATTTCAACAGGCTCAATCGTGTTCGGTCGAGCCTGTTGTATTTTTAACTCTCTCAATTTTCTTTTATTAATAGTAATTATTCCACATATTACTACAAAATCGCTTCTACAAACGCACAAAACTGCACAAACATAACGTTAATATTTATTAAAACAAAAAGAAATTGTGCTATAAAATTGAATCTTTAAAGTTAAAATAAACCCACACTTTAATTCAAGAAAACGAGTAAAAGTGTTCGAAAAAAGGTGATTTGTCATAATTATTATAGTATTCAATAATTTATATCAAAACTTCGAAAATATATTTAAATTTGGAATGATTACAAAAAGCGAATTATGGAACGATATAGCAACTTATTAAGCAACTAAAAACAAAGCTTTTAAAAACTTCACATTTTGTTGGAAAACAAACAATAAGGTCTAACAACAGAAAATGTAGTATTTTTTATATTCAAAATAGAATAAGTTCTACAACAATCTATTTATCAGCAATTTAGCTTTTTTATTTATATTTGAGGAGAGATAAATATAAAGCTGAATTGAATATGAAAACGTATACAAGAATAAAAACAAGATTGTTATTACCGATATTAATTTTGGCGTTTGTTTTTACAAATTGTATTGATGATGAGTACGATTTGTCGAGCGGTATTAACACTGATATGAGCGTGGGTGGCGATTCACTTTCATTCCCAATCATAAAAACCACCAAAATCTATCTGGACTCAATGATGAGTAGTCAGGATATTGAAATGCTGCGCCGAATGGCAGACAGTACCTACTCATTTCAACTTCTCGATTCGATGAGAGCAAGTTTAGGAACATTGCCTCCAGTAACCATTTCAGTACCGTCAATGTCTATCCCGGCTATGAATCTTAGCTTTGCAGATATGAAATTACCTAGTTTCAATTTGGATCCAATAACGCTGGAAACAAAAATTGAAACTCCCAATTTAAATCTTGATAACCTTACTATTAATCCAATAAACACAAGCTATTCGCAGGCTTTCCCTATCGAAACAACAATAACTCAAAGCAACTCGAGAGCTAAAAAAGCAAAAGCGGAAACAAGCGTAGTGGGGCCATTTCAGAAAACTGTAACTCAATCGATAAATGAATCTGTGTTTTATCTTTTCCCAAAGGAATTGAAGAAAATCAATAAAATATTTTTCAAAAACACTAAAGTTACGCTTACGTTTGACAAAACAAATACGAATTTACTCAATCTAACTTCACACAACGATACCATAAAAGAATTCAGAATTGACTTCCCTACAGAATATGTACTTTCCACTCCGGTGGGATTAAACTCCAGAATAGAAGGAAGTTCTTTCGTCATCAGAAATGCTGTATTAACTAAAGGCGTTAATATATTCACAGCCAGCTTTATTATTGAGAGTTTGGATGTATCAAACACTTTTCAATATGAGTCTTTAAATTACAATAAACCCATAAATTACAGTATTAATTATGGATTCAGAGGCGAAACAAATGATTTGAACTCACTTCAGGATAAGGAAGTAGAATATGAAGTAAGCTTGAAAACAACTCCTGTTGTTAATGATATAGAAATAGTTACAAATAACTTCACATCTACCGAAATAAAAACAGGCAGTTATGCAATTTCAAAACTTATTCAAAATATTCCGCAGGAAATTTCCGAAATTAAAAGCGTAAGCTTTGAGAATAATGCTAATTTGCAAATCTCAATTCCCGATCCGGGATTTTATCCTTTTACGTTTACTGCCGGAAGTTGCCAGGTTGAATTGCCAAAATCTATTGTATTTAAACCAACGAGCGGTTTGAATACTTCAACAAATGTGCTAACACTCCCATACAATCAAATTTTCGGAACAAAAACACTGGAAATTTCAAAGTTAAATATTAACAAAACTATACCCGAAGGTCAAAACTCATTTACTTTCACCGATCAAATAAAGTATACAATTTCGGGAGTAGCCATAGGTTCACAAACAACTACTGTAAATACCATTGATGCAATAAATAATAAGAAAGTCATCATTTCAGCCATATGCAATGGGCTAATTCCG
>JBBIID010000081.1:0-10131 GCA_037446675.1 Paludibacter sp. | reverse complement strand
TCTTCCCGCGTATTCACAACTGTTGGTTCAAGCGAAGAATTTCCGCTGAAAAAGTCAATCACTTCGGTAATGCTTTCTACACCATAAACGTCTAGATTATTTACCACTGCTGCTTCACGGGCATTTTGTTTAGGCAGAATAAATCCTTTGAAACCTTCTTCGCGAGCTTTTATGGCAATGGGCAAAACGCCTTTTATTGGTTGCAAACTGCCGTCGAGCGACAATTCGCCCATAATCACATATTTGTCCAGTTCGTCGTTTGGGAGTTTCTGGTCGGCAGCCAAAATGCCGATAGCCATGGGTAAATCGTACGCCGAACCTTCTTTGCGAATATCGGCTGGTGCCATATTGATAACGATTTGTTTGCGGGGGAAAACGTGGCCGGTATAGTTCAGCGCTGAGGCAATTCGCTCGTGACTTTCTTTTACGGCATTATCCGGTAAGCCTACGTGCAGAAAGCGAATGCCCTGACTCACATTGACTTCAATGGTTACAATGGTAGCGTTGATGCCCTGAACGGCAGCTCCAAAGGTTTTTACAAGCATAGATTTATAGTTAATTGGTTAATATGTAAATTGGTTATTAGTTGAACCACTTCGACATAAACGTAGGTCTCGGATTTTTTGCCTGTTTGTATAGATTGTCGATTTTTGCTTTCAACGTAAATGTCTGTTCGTACATCACTTTGCCTTCCGAAAAATGAAGATTCAACCCCAATTTTCCGTCAATGTATTTGCTGCGAATCACATTCAGGTACCATTTGCTTTGCAGGTAAAATCCGGCTCTGAGAAACGGATTGTTCCAATACATCTCATGGTTGTATTTGTAGTAGTAAATGTCGCGCGGATCTCCGGCGTAAAGCGTGTTTTGTGTTCCAAAACCTTTGTAGTCGGCATTTAGGCGCAGCACAGCACCAACTGGCAGATGTGTTCCATTTTCCATTTTTCGGTCGCGTTCGTATCCGGCCAATACGCCTACGGCAAACAGCAGCGTGTCCAGTCCGGCTTCGTTGGAGTAGTTTGCACCTGCTGAGAGATGAGCCAGCAGATTGTCATTCACACTGTACAACGGATTGCGCGGCTGTGTATTGGCATAATGAAACATGTAGGACTGAAAATCGACAAAGAACAAATTTAGATTTTTATGAGCCGATGCACCCACGAAAAAACTTTCGCGAATATCGGGTGTTTCGTGTCCGGTCCAGTCCAGCCACAGATTGAAATAAGATGTCTGGTTGCCGGCTTGCCAGAAAATTCCCTGAAGAGTAGGGCGGAAGTTATTTATCGAATCCTGAAAAAATAAGTCGGAATAATTGGAGAGCAATTCCGAACGGGGGAAAGCACCCGCGTAAAAAGTGCTGTTCTTTTTCTCGAAATGATAGTAAACGATAGGTTGAGCAATGTCGATAACATTTGCCGATCCCGAAATTTTAAGAACATCAGCACCTACAAAAATATGATGTTGTTCTCCCCAACCGAGCCCCACTTCAGGTGAAAAGTGAACTCCGGCCATGGTTTGGTCTTTGGTGAGAGTGGATTTGGCGTATTCGGTGTTGTCGAAAAAATAATGAATGCCGGCTTTCCATTCAAAATTTTGTGCAAATAGCCAACCATTAACGAAGAGAATACAAAAAACAGGGATAAGTAACTTTCTCATTTATAGCTTTTATTGAAATATGAAACAAATATACAAATTTAATAATTCTGTGACAGAATTTATGTGTGTATTTTTTAAGAAATGGTTTGCACCTCGCATTTATTGCCGACAAACAAGGGAGAAGTAATCAGGCTTTAGCGCAAAAGAATTTAGATTATTGCTTGGTTATTTTTTTATCTTAAGATAAAAAAAAACGATTAAATAAAAAAACGATCGTAACAACATGTTGTCACGATCGGAGGTAGAAGATAAAATGCTGTGTCAATTATTTTTGTTTTGTGCGGGTTCTTTTTATTCCCATAAATACAAATTCCACAATGCTGTTTTTATTTTTTTCAAATTCGGAGCTGATGTTTTGGCGAATGTAAGGAACTTCCATACCTTTTATGGCGTAGAAAATGATGATAGCCGACAATTCGGGATCCATTCTTTTGAAAATATTTTTTTCAATTCCTTCCTGAATAATGGATTTGATAAGAGCAATCTCAACCACGTCTATTTTTCGACGTTTCCGTTCAACTTCGTAAATATCGTGGAAAAAGTCGGCACGCAACGAGCCATTTCGATTCACCACATCTTTTACAGCATCCAAGTGAGTAAGAATGTGGTTTTTTAATCTCACATCTGGTTCTGTTTTTTGTATTGCCACCACATTTAGTTTCTCAATAATGGTGTCTAACTCTTTGTCAATTACAGCTCTATAAATTTCTTCTTTGTTGTTGAAGTAAGTGTATAAGGTTCTACGTCCTTTTTTGGAGGCAGCTGCAATGTCATTCATTGTAACATCTTTTTTGCCATTTTCAGCAAAAAGTTGTCGGGCAACTTCAATCAACATCTTTTTGGTATTGGACATTTTTTTTGCCATCTGTCTTCAATTTTTTTTTGTTATTTATGCAAATGTAAGAAAAATTGTTTTACAATTGTAATTCTTCCTTAATATATTGCCGAAACATTTCTTGCTTGATAAAACGGGCTTACAATGTGATAATTTTTTTGCAAAATTGTAGACTGAAATACTTGTTGGAGTATGTTCCTTTTAATTTCGAAAGGAGAAAGGAGAGTTTGGGAAAGCAGATAAAATAAAGAATGTCTTGTGGTGTTTTGTAAGTTTGGAACCACCATTTAAAAATGGAAGTGGATAAAAACAAGAAAGGTTGTCTCACGACAACCCAATCTTTTAGTTAACCTTAAATCTAATACCATGAAAAACACAGTACAAAAATAAGCTGTTTTTTTATGTTGTACAACATATTTCGTGAGTTTTTTCTTGTAATTAACATTATTTAAATAATGTAATTCAATAGAAATATATTATTACTGTTTAAGTTATTGATTTATAGAATATTGCTTAATTTGCTTTAATCCATGTTTGCGACCGACCAATCCAACCGTTTTTGTCGAGTGACCCGCGAACACTGAGTTTTTCGTTATTTTCAGGATCAATATTGATATTGCATCTATAAATTTTTCCATTTTTTGGATCCAAAATAGTCCCTCCTGTAAGTTTGCCATCTTTTTCAATCATGTTATTTATGATAAGCATGCCTAAAATGGGTTTATTTTTATTGGTTCCTTCGCATTCTGTACAAAGTTTTTCGGGATCTTTGAAAAGTTTTTCAATTTTTCCATAATATCTGCCGTTGGTAGCTTTGAAAATATAGACAATGGATTTTGCAGTTCCGTCGTTGTCGTCGATAGTTTTCCATTTGCCTAAAATCTTATCAACTTGAGCAAATCCCGATACGCTGATTGAAAATAAAATGAGGAATGATAAAAATGTTTTCTTCATAATGGATTATTTATTTGATTTTGTTTGACAAAGATATTAATTATTTGGACATTGGATAATTTTTCGAAAAAAAGAATATCCAGAGCTTCGAATGTAAGGCGGATATTGGGTTTATGTCCGTTTTTTCATACATTTGTACAAAGAAACAGACATATTTTATGAGAACAAGTTTTATTACAGATAAGGCCGAGATGGAAAGCATTATAAACCAATGCGATATTTGCTTTATCGGTTTGACAGAGAAAGATGGAACTCCATATGTTATTCCAATGAATTTTGGATATTTGGATGGAGATATAATATTACATTCGGCTCCCGAAGGAAAACATGTTGGGCTTTTGGAGCTTAGCAATCGCATTTGTGTTACCTTTTGTTCCGATCGAAAACTGGCCTATCAGCATCCTGACGTGGCTTGCAGCTATAGCATGACTTCGAAAAGTGTGGTTTGCAAAGGTTCGGTGAGTTTTATCGACGATTTGGATGAAAAGGAAAAAGCTTTAAACTCGATGATGCAGAAATTTTCGAATAAAAATTTTAAATACTCAGCTCCGGCTCTTCGCAATGTAAGAGTTTGGCGTGTTACTGTCGACGAAATGACTTCGAAAGCATTTGGGCAGAATTTTAAAAACTAAAGTTGATAATTTTTGTCATATACTAATATATTTTGTGCTATATATTTCAATGAATTAATTTTCATGTAGTTACGAAAAAATAAGATTTATTTGTTAGGAAATGATCATGTCTGTCCGCTACTTTGGCACAGCAATTGACTTACAATCATTTGAAATATGTTTCCTGCATATAAATCGTTGAAAATCAAGTAAAATTTTTATTTTAAAATTTATTTGATTTAATAGATATTTCGAAAAATGCCAATTTGGCAGCATTAATATAATTGTTACAATGAGTAAGTCTTTTGATAAACTATTTTCTGATGAAATGTTGGGTTCAGCTGATATGTTTCCAATAATCTCGCTAGACGATCGACCATCCGATTTAAATATAAATTCGGGCGATAGCATTCCTATCTTGCCACTTCGCAATATGGTGCTATTCCCCGGAGTGCTTTTGCCTGTCTCAGTAGCACGGTCAAAATCATTGAAATTAATACGAGCTGCCAACGAAAACGAGTTGTTGATAGGCGTTTGTTCGCAAATAGATAAAAAACTGGACGATCCAACTATTGATCAGCTATATCCAATGGGAACTGTGGCAAGAGTGGTTCGTGTACTCGAAATGCCGGACAATTCAACAACGGTGATTCTTGAGGGGAAACGACGTTTTCAGTTAGGAGAGCTCGAATCGAACAAACCTTACATGAAAGCGCGCGTAAATCTGAAGGATGATAAAACTCCTGATGCAAACGATGGGCTTTTTGTCGCTTTGGTTTCGTCAATTAAAGATCTAGCTATAAACATTATAAACGATTCTGGTGCTATGTCTCCCGAAATGGCTTTTGCTATCCGAAACATAGAAAATCCTGTTTTCCTTATCAATTATGTTTGTGTTAACTTTGGATTGAATGTAAAAGAGAAACAGCATTTGCTTGAAGTAGATGAGGTCGTTGAGCGTGGTTATCAGCTACTTGAGTTGCTCAATAAAGAGTCGCAACTGTTGGAAATCAAAATGTCGATTCAGAATAAAGCGAAAGAAGGCATTGACCAACAACAGCGTGAATATTTTCTTCAACAGCAAATGAAAACCATTCAAAATGAATTGGGTGGAGCATCTCCTGAAGAAGATATTTCGGATTTTCGCGATCGAGCTAAAAAGAAAAAATGGGCCGAAGCAACGCAAAAGATATTTGATAAAGAGTTGAAAAAACTGGAACGTATGAGCCAGCACTCGCCGGATTATTCTACTCAGTTGAATTACATCGAAACGATGCTTGAATTGCCTTGGAATGAATATACGAAAGATAATTTCAACCTGAAACATGCAAAAAAAATCCTTGACAAGGATCATTTTGGAATGGACACTGTGAAAGATAGAATTATCGAGCATTTGGCCGTGTTGAAACTAAAAGGTGATATGAAGTCGCCGATTATCTGTTTGTACGGCCCTCCGGGAGTTGGGAAAACTTCGCTGGGTAGATCAATTGCCACCGCTTTAAACAGAAAGTACATCCGTGTTTCGTTGGGTGGTTTGCATGATGAAGCAGAAATCAGAGGACACAGAAGAACGTATATTGGGGCTTTGCCAGGTCGAATAATGCAGAATATCCAGAAAGCGGAATCTGCCAATCCGGTATTTGTACTCGACGAAATAGATAAAATAACTGCTGACTACAAAGGTGATCCATCGTCAGCATTGCTGGAAGTGCTTGACCCGGAGCAAAACACTGCATTTCATGATAATTATCTGGATGTGGATTTTGATCTGTCGAAAGTTCTGTTTATTGCCACTGCTAACAATTTGAGCACAATTCCAAGGCCTCTTTTGGATAGAATGGAATTGATAGAAGTAAGTGGTTATACGCAGGAAGAAAAGGTGGAAATAGCTAAAAACCACCTCATCGAAACTGAGCTTGAAAATCATGGATTGAAAGAGACCGATTTTATTTTGAAAAAACCGGTTATTAGTAAACTAATCGATTCTTATACCCGCGAATCGGGAGTTCGCGAACTAAACAGACAGTTGACTTCTTTGATGCGTAAAGTGGCGAAAAAGGTGGCCATGGGCGAAGAATATAATGCCGAATTATCGGAAGAAGATTTGAAAACCTATTTGGGAGCCAGTCGTTATAGTTCCGATAAATATCAGGGTAATGATTATCTTGGTGTGGTTACCGGTTTAGCATGGACACAAGTGGGCGGTGAGATATTGTTTGTTGAATCGAGTTTGAGCAAGAGTAAATCGCCGCGATTAACGCTTACCGGAAATTTGGGTGACGTAATGAAAGAATCGGCAATGTTGGCATTGGAATATATAAAAGCTCACGCTGATAAACTGAATATTGACCTTCAACTTTTTGAAGAATGGAATGTTCATGTTCACGTTCCCGAAGGGGCAATTCCTAAAGATGGTCCGTCGGCGGGAATTACGATGGTTACATCGTTGGCATCGGCCTTTACAAAACGTAAAGTTCGAAAAAATCTGGCCATGACAGGAGAAATTACACTAAGAGGAAAGGTTCTTCCTGTGGGAGGTATTAAAGAGAAGATTCTGGCAGCAAAAAGAGCCGGAATTACTGATATAATTCTTTGCGCAGACAATCAAAAAGATATTGATGAAATAAAGCCTGTTTATTTAAAAGGCTTGAAATTTCATTACGTCAAAGATATAATGGAAGTAATTGAATTTGCATTATTGAAATAAAATAAAAAAATCCTGTTGAAATCTTTCAACAGGATTTTTTTATGATTTTGTAATTCCTTATTCGCCCATTTGCTTTTCAACTTCTGCCCAGTTTACCACACTCCAGAATGCTTTTACATAAGCAGCTCGTTTGTTTTGATATTTCAGATAATAAGCATGTTCCCAAACATCAAGAGCGAGTACCGGCGTACCTTTCACTTTTGAGTCAGGCATAAACGGATTGTCCTGATTGGCCGTGGAGTAGATGGTCAGTTTTCCCGAAGGTTCTTTTACAAGCCATGCCCATCCTGATCCAAATCGAGTCATAGCTGCATTTTCGAAAGCCGTTTTAAAAGCATCCACACTTCCGAAATTGGCAACCAATGCTTTTTCAAGCTTTGCCGACATTTTTGTCGAACCTGCCGGAGCCATCATTTTCCAAAAAAGGCTGTGATTATAATAACCGCCACCATTGTTTCGAACTGAGGTTTGAATATCGGCAGGTAATTCATTCAGATTTCTGAAAATTTCTGTAATGTCTTTTTTGTATAGTTCAGGATATTTTTCCAGCACTTTATTCAAATTATTTGTATAAGCAGCATGATGGAAATTAAAATGAATATACATAGTCGTGCTGTCGATATAAGGCTCGAGTGCCTTATAATCGTAAGGCAAAGGATCTTGCTTAAATTGTCCGTAACTTACTATCGAAAAACAAATGGAAAGTAATAATAATAAATTTAATCGTTTCATGTTATTTGGTTTGATGTGAATAATTATTCAATATAACAAGTTTTATTTCTGATTGTTTCCGGTTGTTTACCTCAATTAAATGTAATTTTAAGAAATTTGACAAGATTTTCATGTTTTTTTAATCTCTGTTTGTACTATTCCCTGAAATAAATCGTTATTGAAAATGTGGAAATAAATTATTTAAAATGAACAAGATTTCAATTTTGGAAGGTCGCAAATAATCAGTATATTTGCGGGTTAAAAAATAATTAGGAATATCAAATTTTTCGGATGATTGATTATATAATTGGCGAAATTAAGGAACTTACACCGGCGTATGTAGTGATTGAAACAGCAGGCGTCGGTTATTTTATCAATATCACTTTACCCACTTATTCGTCGCTTGGCGAGCATTCTATAACAAAACTATTTGTATATGAGTCGATTCGTGAAGATGCTCATGTTTTGTACGGTTTTCGTTCACAAAGCGAACGGCATTTGTTTTTATTGCTAATATCTGTTTCCGGTGTGGGAGCGAATACTGCTCGTATGATTATGTCGTCGTATTCGGCTCAGGAAATTCAGGAAATGATTGCTTCGGGCAATGTGGTGGCACTGAATGCGATTAAAGGCATTGGCACTAAAACGGCGCAACGTATTATTGTCGATCTGAAAGATAAAATACTGAAAGGAGTTGGTGGCGTTGCTGCTACGCTTCCTCTTGGTGGCATCGATAACGAGAAAAAAGAAGAGGCGATTTCGGCATTGGTAATGCTGGGTTTTGCTTCGGCTGCATCCCAAAAAACAGTAGAAAAAATATTAAAAGAGCAACCAGACCTGAAAGTGGAACAATTAATTAAACTAGCATTGAAAATGATGTAGAATAAATAAATCGATTATTCAATTTTTGTCGGGATTATAAATAGTTTTCATTTTCAGTTTTGCAGTATATTTCATACTTATGACTTTTTCAAATAAGACCTTACCCATTATATTTTTATGTAGCGTTGTTCTCAGTGCTATTTTACCTTTTGCCATGGCTACTGAGTTTGCTCCTCCGGCTTCCCAGACACCGCAAGTCAATACCAATTCTTCTTCCGATTCTTCAAAACAAGCCACCCCTGAATTTCCTGTCAAGAAATTTAAACAGGATAATTACGAAGAGTTAGGTGCAAAATATCCTATGGACGCGCCTCAGCCCGAAAATGTGAAATCGGTAGTGGAATATGATACAGAAACCGGGAATTACATATTGCGGACTTATGTGGGTGATATGGAAGTTGCAACTTCGTTTTTGATGACAGAACAGGAATATCGTCAGTATTCGGCAAAAAATGAATTGCAAAAATATTGGAGAGAAAAAGATTCGAAAGCAGCTGCAAATAATGAAGACAAATTCTCCATTTCCGACATGAAATTCAATATAGGTCCTGCAGATAAAATTTTTGGACCGGGCGGTGTACAGATAAAAACTTCTGGTTCGGCGGAATTAGTGTTTGGCTACAAAAGAAATTCTATTGACAATCCGGCTCTTACAGAGCGTATGCGTAAAACTGGCAATTTCGAGTTTGACGAGAAAATTCAGCTTAATGTAACCGGAAATGTAGGCGATAAAGTGAGTCTAGGACTGAACTACAACACCGAATCGAGTTTCGACTTCGATCAAAAAATGGTGAAGCTGGCCTACAAAGGCAAAGAGGACGATATTATCAAAAATCTCGAAGCAGGTAACGTGAGTATGCCACTTAACAGCTCATTGATTTCGGGTAGTACAGCACTGTTTGGGGTGAAAACAGAATTGCAATTTGGAAAACTGAATGTGTCTGCCATTGCAACTCAACAAAATTCGGAAACACAAACTGTAAGTTCGAAAGGCGGAACTCAAACCACTAAGTATGAGGTGAATATTGATGATTATGATGCAAACAGGCATTTCTTCTTAAGCCACTATTTCAGAGATAATTACGAAACGGCGATGAGCCAATTGCCATATATTTCATCCGGAATAACAATCAATAGGGTGGAAGTTTGGGTTACAAATAAGCGTGGAAATTACGATCAGGCACGTAATATTGTTGCGTTCATGGATTTAGGTGAGACCGTCGAAAGGGATAACAAATATTGGGAACTTGATTCGGTAAATAATAATCTACCGGCAAACAATGCAAATAAGCTTTACAGCCAAGTTACGGCCATCGATGGTGTAAGAAACGTACAACTAACGAATTCGCTTTTGTCTGATCGATATTCAGGCTTCGATATTAACGGAGGTGAAGATTATGAAAAAGTAGAAAGTGCCCGTCGTTTGGATCCTTCGGAATATACGTTGAATAAAGAACTCGGAATTATTTCATTGCGAAATATGTTGAATCCCGATGAAGTGTTAGGTGTAGCTTTCGAATATACTTATAAAGGTCAGACTTATCAGGTAGGTGAATTTTCGACTGATGCTATTACAGCTCCCAATGCATTGATTGTAAAATTATTGAAAGGAACTGCACAATCGCCTCAGCTCGCCTCGTGGGATTTGATGATGAAGAACGTGTATAATCTTGGAGCGATGCAGATTCAACCGGATAATTTCAAGTTTAATATCGTTTATCCTGCGGTTCACGTTGCCCAACTTCACATGCGAAATGCCCGACACCCCGGTGGTG
>JBBIID010000080.1:4294-10163 GCA_037446675.1 Paludibacter sp. | reverse complement strand
ATGGCCGACGAGCAGTCGGCCATTTTTATATTACAATAAATTATTCTTATTCCGTCAAAGCAGCAGTAGACGGTTTTATAATTTTTGCTTTAACCTCTTTGGTTTCGTCATTTAGTTCCATTAAAATGGAGTCACCTGGTTCCAACTCACCAGACAGAACTACATCAGCAATTTCGTCTTCAAGATATTTTTGTATTGCACGTTTTAACGGACGAGCTCCAAATTGAACGTCGTAGCCTTTCTCGGCAATAAAATCTCTTGTTTCGTCAGTCAATTCCAGCTTGTATCCTAATGCTGTTACACGACCAAAAATTCCTTTCAATTCCAAATCAATAATCGATTTTATTGATTCTTTACTTAGCTGATCGAACATGATTACATCGTCAATACGATTCAAAAATTCAGGGGCAAATGCACGATTCAAAGCCTTTTGTATCACTCCTCTAGAGAATTCAGAATCAATTGCAACATCTGTTGGCGTATTAAATCCGACCCCTTTACCAAAATCTTTCAATTGACGTGTTCCCACATTTGAAGTCATGATTATGATCGTATTTTTGAAATCGATTCTTCGTCCCAATCCATCGGTCAAACGGCCTTCGTCCATAACCTGTAAAAGAACGTTGAAAACATCAGGATGCGCTTTTTCAATTTCGTCGAGCAAAATGATTGAATATGGTTTACGACGTACTTTTTCTGTCAACTGACCACCTTCTTCGTAACCAACATATCCCGGAGGCGCTCCAATAAGTCGCGAAACACTGAATTTCTCCATATACTCGCTCATATCTACGCGAATCAAAGCATCGCTGCTATCGAACATGAATTCAGCCAGTATTTTAGCTAAATGGGTTTTACCAACCCCTGTAGGCCCGATAAATATAAACGATCCAATCGGTTTATTCGGATCTTTCAATCCAATTCTGTTTCGTTGAATAGCTTTTACTATTTTGTTTACAGCTTCATCCTGACCAATAACTTTATTCTGAAGCACATCTTTCATTTGTCGAAGTTTCAATCCTTCAGCCTGAGCAATTCGTTGAACCGGAATTCCGGACATCATTGCTACCACTTCGGCCACTTGTTCTTCGTCAACTGTTTCAGGATGTTGTTGCGATTCTTCTTCCCAACGTTTCACCGCATCTTCCAATTGATATTGAGTTTGTTTTTCTTTATCACGTATTGGGCCTGCCAATTCGTATTTTTGTTCAGAAAGAACTTTCAGTTTTTCTTTCTTCAAATCCTCAATTTTCTTTTCGAGTTCTTCTATTTCGGCAGGAACCGAAACTGTTCCAATATGCACGCGCGATCCGGCTTCGTCCAAAGCATCGATTGCTTTATCAGGGAAACAACGGTCGGTAATATATCTTTCGGTTAAGCAAACACAAGCCTTAATAGCTTCCGGAGTATAACGAACATTATGATGATACTCGTAACGATCCTGAATATTTTGAAGAATCTGTAAGGTTTCTTCCGAAGTTGTAGGGTCGACCATCACTTTTTGGAAACGACGTTCGAGAGCTCCATCTTTTTCAATACTTTGGCGATATTCGTCAAGAGTCGTAGCACCAACGCATTGTATTTCTCCGCGAGCCAAAGCCGGTTTTAGCATATTGGCAGCATCCAACGAACCGGGAGCACCTCCTGCACCAACAATTGTGTGAATTTCATCAATAAATAAAATCACATCCGGATTTTTCGACAATTCGTTCAAAATAGCTTTAATTCGCTCTTCAAACTGACCGCGGTATTTAGTTCCGGCAACAATCGATGCCATATCAAGCGACACCACTCTTTTGTCGAATAAAACTCTCGATACACGATGTTGAATAATTCTTAAAGCCAATCCTTCTACAATTGCTGATTTTCCAACGCCCGGATCGCCGATTAAAACCGGATTGTTTTTCTTTCTACGGCTTAAGATTTGTGCCAAACGTTCTATTTCTCGAGCACGACCAACAATCGGATCCAAACGATTTTCCCTAGCCGCTTTGGTTATATCTGTTCCAAAAGTATCGAGCGCAGGAGTATCACTTTGTTTTGATCCGGAAGAAGGATTTGAACGATGTTTCTGGCGTGGATCATCTTCATCGTCATCTTCATCCTGAAAACCAGAGCCCATTCTTGGAACATCTTTGGGTGCTTCCATAAACGATTTGGCATCTTCGTAAGTAAGATGTTCCTCAGTAAGTACATCGCCTGCTAAATTGTTTTTTTCTTTCAAAATAGCCAACAACAAATGTTCTGTATCTGCAACATCAGACGATAAAGACCTAGATTCCAACTCCATAAGTTTTTTAATTTTTTCGGTACTTTTCAAATTAGGAATTTCTTCGCCTGTAGGTTCCATATCGGTTCGTATCTGACTTTCAATAGTTTGTTTTATTTTAAATAGATTAACGTGCGAATTATTAAGAATATCAATGGCTTTTCCTTTTCCATTGCGAATAATTCCCAACAATAAATGTTCAGGGCCAACATAGTTGTTGCCCAAACGCTCGGCTTCTTGTGAACTATACATAAGCACATTATGCAATTGTTCAGAATAGTTGACTGTCATAATACTTTTCTCCTTTTTATAGTCAATTCATTTTACCTCTACTCAACATAAAATATCAAATTTCATCAGCATTTTGTGCTTTATGTTATGTTTTTTAATGAATATAACCGTATATTTTCGTTTACAAAAATAATAAATAAATCGAGGTAGAGAATAATTAGAAATAAATAATTACCAATCGTTGCTTGTCAAAAACAATACCAGAAAAAAATGTATTTTTATCGGCAATTTTGGCAGTTTTGCATCGTTGCATGATTTTTTTCAGTAGATTTGCGGGCGCAAACTTGAAATCTAATTTTTAAGAAAAACAAATAAATAAAACAAATAGTTTATGACAGAGAAAATTTCTTCTCTCCGCGAATCGAAAACGGCAAGGTGGGGAGTATTGGTGCTGGTTTCTTTCACCATGATGTGTATGTATTATTTAACGGACGCAATGGCTCCATTACAACAAATGCTACAATCAAACCTTACATGGTCGGCAACCGATTATGGCTTATTTACAAGTGGTTATGGCTGGTTCAATGTATTTTTACTGATGCTCGTTTTCAGCGGAATGATACTTGACAAGCTCGGGACTCGTTTTACAGGTGTTTTGGCTATCATCGTCATGCTCGTCGGTGCCGGAATTAAGTATTGGGCCATTTCGGGACATGTAGAAGGTTCGTTCGAAATAACATTATTTGGTTGGAAGGCATTGGGGCTGACTCCTAAATCAGCCGTGGTGGCCGGATTAGGTTTCGGTATTTTTGGAGTTGGTTGCGAAATGTTTGGAATTTCGGCCAATAAGGCAGTTGTTCGCTGGTTTAAAGGAAAAGAAATGGCGTTGGCAATCGGATTAAATACTTCGACTGGACGAATTGGAACAGCGTTAGCAATGTTCACTCCACTCCCACTTTATAACCTGACAAAAAATGTAAGCGCGCCCGTACTACTTTCAATTTTGCTTTTATTATTAGGCCTGCTGGTATTTATTTTCTTTACTGTTATTGACAAAAAACTTGACAAAGAAGAATCTGAAGCAGGTATTGCAAAAGATGAAGAATTCAAATTTTCTGATGTAACAGAAATCGGACGTAACCGCGCTTTTTGGTATATCGCCATTCTTTGTGTGCTGTTTTACTCTGCTGTTTTCCCATTTATTAAATTTGCAACCAACCTGATTGTACAGAAATTTTCGGTATCTGACACTTTTGCAGGATACATTCCGGCACTTTTACCTTTTAGCGCTTTATTATTGACTCCTCTTTTTGGTGGAATATCCGATAAAAAAGGGAAAGCGGCATCAATTATGATTTGGGGATCGGTGCTTTTAGTATTCGTTCATTTATTGTTTTCAATACCGTCGCTCAATAGCTTTACCATTGCCATTGGTTTGGTTTTGTTGCTTGGAATCGCTTTCTCGTTAGTGCCATCAGCCATGTGGCCTTCGGTTGCTAAAATCATTCCTCACAGCAAACTAGGTACGGCTTATGCAATGATTTTTTGGGTTCAGAATATTGGTTTAATGTTGGTACCGCTATTGATCGGATTTGTACTCGATAAATACTGTATAATCGGCACTGTTACCAAAGTTATCGATGGAAAAGAATTACAGCTCACACAATATAACTATACAATTCCAATGTTGATATTTGCCTGCTTCGGACTGTTTGCAATTGGATTTGCATTTTTACTAAAGTCGGAAGATAGAAAGATGGGATATGGGTTGGAAAAACCTAATATTGTAGATTAAGATAATACAAAAAAGGTGCTCCGATTAGAGCACCTTTTTTGTTATAACCTTTTATGTTTCCTTTATCAAAACTACTTTTTCAAGTCCTTTGTTTTTTATCTCATTAAAATAATACTTAAGTTTTTTATATTCAGTTTCAGGATATATGGGTAGCTTGAATGAATAACTAAAACTAATCATAATCTTTTCTTTATTTACGACGACCATATAGTTTAATTCGAACTGATCATTTTCTATCTTGCTCATTTTAGGTAAATAGTCTACTTTATATCCTTCAGGAACAACAATTTCGGACATATTATAATTCGACTTAGGATAAATCATATCAATTGGATATGTTCTTGTTTCCATTTTTAACGGGTTATCTCTAATTACTTCATTGAAAAAAGGTGATATATAAATTTTATCATTTATTATTTCAGCATTCTCTTCAACATTGAATTTAAAAGAGAATAAATTGCTATTACTTATTTGGTTATCAACAATAGCTAGAGAGTCTATATTCGAATATCCTTTTTCTAGAAGGCTTTTGTTTAAAGCATCAACATCATTATTGTATTTCTTCAAAAAATCCAACCCAGTATAATTAGTGGCTTGTGTCGAAATTTGAGCATCTATTTTCGACTCATTCAGGTTTATTTTAAATATGCTTTTGGTTTTTGAAGCTATATTCGAAAAGAGATTGACCCAGTCTTGTTTATCTTTCTGTATTATTAAACCTTTGTCATTTATGCAGTTTGATGGAATAGTTTGGTTTGCCAAAAATGGATCCGTAGCATCGCAAAGCATTTGTTTTCCATCAATTTCAGCAAAAATGATAACATCATTAAAAAAATCAATAAAAGGATAATCATAAAGAACTTTACCATTATCGCGCGTACTGATTATAACCGGAGATGCGTTGATTCCAGCTGCATTTAACAAACCTAGTGTGAGTAAATTCAAATCTGCTGAATTTCCAAATTTATCATTTAGCAAATTCTTCATTGTTTTAGAAGCATACAAGCTGTAATGATTATTCCAATGAAAATTACTTTTAACGAAGCTAATTATAATATTGAATTTATCAATTTCCGGTAATGATTGTATTGAGTCTATATTGATTATCTTTTTAGCGGCTTTATTACATTTGTTGCTAAAAACTCCAAAATTTTCGTGTTTAACTAATTCTTTTGACAACATGGGCCAGGTTGTGATAATATCTTTTTCTGATCCGTTTGGCCAAATAATTTTAGACAATTGAAAGTCTAATTTGATAATATAGTCATCCTTCGAAGATATAAATTCTTCTCCTTTAAATGCAGGAATATTTTTCATGCCATAAACATGAACTAACTCCTTGTATTTAACACCGGCAAAGGATTGTTCCAATTGATTGTTAACATCAGTAGATTGATAATCAAACTTTGACCTTCCTTGCAGTAAGAATGAATATTGGTAAAACGGAATCATTTTTACCACATACTCGCTGTTAAGAACCGGTATTTCCCACTGAAATTCCCAATCTCTTAAATTGAAAAGATATTCTGATTGAAGTTGATATTTATATTCTACGATAGACCCTACTCTCACAT
>JBBIID010000080.1:0-4253 GCA_037446675.1 Paludibacter sp. | reverse complement strand
TTCTCTTCGCGAATGTTTTTTTCATCAAATTCTATTTTATTGATTTTTCCATCTTCAAAATTATATGTGTACGCTTCTATTTCATTAATTCTTTCGTAAATAGATCCTTTTCGGTACAATGGAATTTTTATTTCTGCAAATTGAATCCCCGACTCTTTCAAAATTTTTATTCGGGTAGTTCTTTCAAAAATGAGATTAAAGCCTGTTACATCGTTTTGTACGAAATAGGATGTGCCGTAATCAAAAAAAACGACTGCTTCTGCCTCATTATCAAATGGGCATGAATTGTAAATTAATTCATCTTTACCTACTACTTGAAATTTATTATTTAGGTTTTGTGCGAACACTTTAACTAGTGAACATACAATAACAGCAATAAATAAGATTCGTATTTTCATTCTATTTTCAATTAATAATTATACATGTATTTGCTTCCAATTTGCTAACTTCGTCCATAAATTCATAAAATTTACGATACACCTCCAATGGATAATTTCCAGCTTTAACAGTGATTTCTTTTATAATTTCAACTCCCAAACTACTCTTATTAACTTTAAGCGAATAAGTTCCAAAATCTGAGTTTATTGATTGATTGGACAATTTATTCATAACTGTGTAGTTCTCAGGAATACTATACTCTATTGTATCTATTTTGCATATCGGAAAGCTTATTTGAACTGGATTTTCTCGATATTTAGGGTCTTCAAATACAGGCAATGTAAACGGGAGCAGTTTTATTATTATTTCGTTTCCATATTTTTTACAGAGATCATCAGATAATGCATTATACGTTAGACTTATATACGTCGAATCTCTATGTGAAGGTGTCAGTTGATAATTAATTAATGATACGTTATTTATCACAAAATTATCTATGATCTTCTTTTTTATCTCTGTTTCATTTAGTAATCTTGCGATATTCGATAGATACTCAAAACTATATCCTCTATAAATATTTTTTAAACTCAACTCAGTATCTCCCGAATTTTTATTGAGTTTAACATGGATATTCCTACTACTAACAACTTCGTTTTTTGATAACGCCGGCGTACGCAAAAAATGACTATTTCCTTTGTCCACTACAAATGCATCTCTGTTTTGAGTAAATGTTCCCAAATAATTAAACGGTCCTTTACTGGTACAATCCAGCCAGATTGTATCATTGCCAAGTGGCACATTGAGAATTACATGGTTAAACTGTTGAGATGGAAATTCTTTGTCAATATTTAAAACTACATCATCAGCATAAACTTTTGTATAATATGATTTTATACCGACAACTTCAAGTATTGCCTTGAAATAATTTGTTAATGCTTTACAATCACCATATTTATTTGTTGCCACGTAGGAAGCCGGATATGGCTTCATTCCACCAGTTTCGATAGTTATGTTTACATAGCGAGTAACATCCTGCAAATAATGATATAAAATCCTTATTTTTTCAATAGGTTCTCTTGTACCAGCCACCAAAGAATTAATTTTATCTATTTCTTCCTTTGGTAAATAATTTAAGTTCTCAATTAAGTTATATTGCCAGTCACCATAATTCTTCCATGAAGAAAATGAACCATCTAGTTCAAATTTAAATTTTTCTGGAACAATTGTAACTTTTGGCAAAAGTGTGGTTACATTTGGAGAACATTCTTCTTCGTCAATAGTATTCAAATAATTAGCACTCCACTTATAATTCAGCCCGGCTTCTAGTGTATCAATTTTTTCTTTTTCAACCTTTTGGCTTTTAAAATAAATCTCATAATTATGAGGAACTTGAACTTCCAAAATTGCATTTAAAGTCGGAATATCTGTATCCACAACGGGAATCCAATTTTCAATATATAAGAAACTTGAAATTTCCTCATCGTATTTATAGCACAATACATACGGGTAAACAACGTGTTTCAAGCTGAATACCTTAACAAAGTTATCCTCATAAAACGAAAAATCTGAAATTTTACTCTTAGTGATAATACTTGTTGTTTTTAATTTCTTTATGATATTTCCGGAGTTGTCTTCAATGTAAGCCTCTATTTGCTTAACCTTATTGAGTTTAGAAAAAGGAATTTCTATATCAGTGTATTTTTCACCTTTTCTATTGTTTATACGAATCTCATAATTATTACTTTTCTTGAGCTTCCCGTTCTCAAATTTGATTTTGGTGTTGTACATCAAAACTTCGGCATCTTCTGCTCTTGAAAAACTTATGCTGAATTGAACTGTTACTATTATTATGAAAATTAATAGTCTCTTGTAATCAGTGCTTTTGTGTGTTTTATTAATTTGCCTCACAATAGTTTTTAAATATATTTTACAGATAAACACAAAATTAAAAATAATTTTCAAATTAACAATCTGCTTTGTATGAATTTTCAGAATTAAACAATTTAGATTTCAATATTTTAATTCGTTTTCCAATTTCAGAAAATTAATGTAATTTTAAGCTCCAATTTCAAAAACAACTATCAAACAATAAAAATATGGATAACAGTACGTTACTGAACGAAGTAATGACCAAAGCGCAAACTTGGCTAGATGGAAATTACAACGAAGAAACAAAAAACGAAATCAGAAGAATGATATATTCGGACGACAAAACCGAGTTGATTGAATCGTTCTATCGCGATTTAGAATTTGGAACAGGTGGATTGCGTGGAATTATGGGCGCAGGAACCAATCGTATGAATATTTACACTGTTGGAGCAGCTACACAGGGATTGAGCAACTATTTGAAAAGCCAGTTTCAGGATGTTCCTCAAATTAGTGTCGTAATTGGTCACGATTGTCGTAACAACAGCCGCTTGTTTGCTGAAATATCTGCTAACATTTTCTCTGCCAACGGAATAAAAGTCTATTTATTCGAAGATTTACGTCCTACTCCAGAGGCATCGTTTGCCATTCGTCAACTGGGTTGCCAAAGTGGTATCATTCTCACGGCATCGCACAATCCGAAAGAATACAATGGCTATAAAGCTTATTGGAACGATGGAGCACAAATGATAGCTCCTCATGACGAAAACGTTATTACTGAAGTAAATAAAATTGCAAGCGTTGATGACATCAAATTTGATGGAAATCCTGACTTAATAGAGATTATCGGCGAAGAAATAGACAAAGCGTTTATCGAAAACATAAAGAAGCTTTCGTTGTCACCAGATTCAATTAAACGCAACAGCAACCTGAAAATTGTTTATACACCGATTCATGGAACAGGTGTAATGCTCGTTCCAAGAGCATTGAAAGAATACGGGTTTACTAATATTATTCCGGTACCTGAGCAAAACGTGGTTAGCGGAAATTTCCCAACCGTTGTGTCACCAAATCCGGAAGAACCGGCTGCACTTGACATGGCTGTAAAAAAAGCAATAGAAACCGATGCTGATATTGTTATGGCCTCCGACCCGGATGCCGATCGACTTGGAATTGCGGTAAAAAATGACAAAGGCGAATGGATTTTGGTAAACGGTAATCAAACCGCTTTAATGTTTATCTACTATATCATTCGTCGCTGGAAAGAAGAAGGTAAATTAAAAGGAAACGAATACATTGTAAAAACAATTGTAACAACTGAAATAATCAAGCAAATTGCAGAGCGTAACGGCGTAGAAATGTTTGACTGCTTCACCGGGTTTAAATGGATTGCAGCTATTATTCGTGAAAATGAAGGTGTAAAACAATACATTGGTGGTGGTGAAGAAAGCTACGGTTTCCTTCCCGAAGAGTTTGCCCGTGATAAAGATGCTGTTTCATCGTGTGCCATGATGGCTGAAATTGCTGCATGGGCGAAAGATAACGGAAAAACATTGTTCGAGCTTCTACAGGATATTTATCTTGAATATGGATATGGAAAAGAAAAAGGCATTTCTGTTGTGCGCAAAGGAAAATCAGGCGCTGAAGAGATTGCACAAATGATGAAGGATTTCCGCAATAATCCGCCAAAAGAAATTGCAGGTTCTAAGGTAATGATTATTAAAGATTACGATAGTTTAAAACAAACGAATTTTTCTGATAATACCATTACTGATTTGGTGATGCCAGCAACATCTAACGTGCTGCAATATTTTACTGAAGATGGTACTAAAATCTCAGTTCGTCCTTCAGGAACAGAGCCAAAGATTAAGTTCTACATCGAAGTCCGCGGTGAAATGAAGAGCCGCTCAGACTATGATGCTGCCGATGCTGCTGCAAATGCTAAGGTGGAAGCTGTAAGAGCTTCTTTAGGCGTTTAATCAGACCTCAAGTATAAAGCAAAACAGGCT
>JBBIID010000079.1:0-10380 GCA_037446675.1 Paludibacter sp. | reverse complement strand
TTTATCAGGAATCCCGGATGTGACAAATAATAACGTAGAAACAATCTGTAAGTCATATTTCTGATAAAAATATCGTAATTTTACGGCTGCTAAAAAAACACAGAGATGGCTAAAATACAAATTCGACTTACGGGTGTAGCTGCCGAGATTGTTCTTGGAAATTACATGCCAAAAGATACTACAATTTATAATAACTGGGAGGATTTTTATCATTTCAACGATTTAATACACGAGTCGTTGCTTTTGGGCGAGTATATTTCGGAAATACAGATTAGGGAAGATGGCAACCTGATTTTTGCTGGAAAAATTCCTGAGGTACATTTTAAAACCCAAAAGAGCTTTATCCCTGTTTTATCCGATGGAGCTACCTATCTTCGTACCGAATGTGCTGAACAGGAAGCGGTTTATAAAGTGGAATTTGAGACCGAAAATTTTAGCCGGTCAAAGTTGTTTTTCGAAACCCAGGATTATGATTTGCTTTTCAAACTGGGCAACTCGTTTCTATCAGCAGTTTTATATGATGGTGTTGCTTATAAACCTGAATGGGTAAGTGGAAAACCGGCAGGTAATATTTGTTTGCTCTGTCGGTGCGAAAACGGTTTTCTGATTCCTTTTTATGATGCAGTGAATAAGAAAAGCAGATAAATAAACTTTTTGTGTTTTTTTCTTTGTGTATTCACTTTTTATAAATATCATTGCCTTGTTATGAAATTTATATAAACATTTCTTAATAGATACTTGTTTTTTATACAAATATTCATTTTTCTAAAAGTGATGCTATGAAAGATAAGTACTTGATTACAATTGTTTTTTTGCTTTTTCAAATATACGGAGTCGCACAAAAAGGTGTGATAAAAGGACGAGTTTATAACGAAAAGACAAATCAGCCCTTGGAATTTGCCAATATTCTCATTCAGGGAACTAATATTGGTTCTACATCCGACCTTGATGGAAATTTTATTTTTGCGGGAATCGATCCTGGATTTGTAAGATTGGTTGTAAGTACATTAGGATTTGAGACCGCTATTTCTCCCGAAATTCAGGTACAGGGAAATCAAACTGCGTTTATTGATATTTCGTTGAAGGAGTCTGCTGTTGCACTTCAGGAAGTGACAGTTCGGCAAAACCTGAATGCAAAAAAGATTGAAAGTCCGCTTTCTGTTTTAAGCATTGGTGTGCAGGAGATTGAAAAAAGCGCCGGCGCAAATCGTGATGTCTCGAAAGTGGTTCAGGCGCTTCCCGGCGTTGGTGCCACCGATCCGAATCGGAACGATTTGATTGTTCGTGGTGGTGGACCTTCTGAAAATGTATTTTATTTAGATGGAATTGAGATTCCCGTTATCAATCACTTTGCAACGCAGGGTTCTTCGGGAGGATCGGTTGGCGTTATTAATCCTGATTTTGTTCGCGAAATAAACTTTTATACAGGAGCATTTCCTGCCAACAGAGGCAATGCGTTGAGTTCGGTGATGGAAATCAAGCAGAAAGACGGCAGCAAGGATCGTGTACACTCTAAACTGTCGGTTGGAGCTTCTGATGCAGCTCTTACGCTCGATGGACCTATCGGAAAAAAATCAACTTTCATTGTTTCGGCGCGACAGTCGTATTTGCAATTCTTGTTTAAAGCCATTGGATTGCCTTTCTTGCCTACCTACAACGATTTTCAGGTAAAATATAAGTACAAACTAAATGAAAAGAATGAGATTTCTTTTATCGGAATAGGGGCTATAGACGATTTGGTGCTGAATACTGAATTACAAACCACAGGCACTGAAGCGCAAAAGTATTTACTGTCATATCTTCCTGTTTATAAACAGTGGAATTATACAGTGGGTGCTGTATACAAACATTTTGCTGCAAGCCATTACGATACCTGGGTGCTAAGTCGGAACATGCTTCGGAATACAAATTTTAAATATCAGGATAATGACGAATCAAAACCTAAGACGCAGGATTATACTTCCGACGAAGCGGAGAATAAAATTCGCTTCGAAAGAACTTATCCCGATTTTCCAATAAAATTTTCTTATGGTGCCGGACTGAAATACTCTCATTATACCAATGTTACTTATCGTCAGTTTTATGTGAACGAATCTGTTTTCGATCTGAATTATAACACCGAAATTAATCTTTTCGGTTATCAGGCATTTGCTCAGGCCTCCGACGAGTATCTCGATGATAAATTGAGGCTTTCGTTGGGAATCAATTTTAATGGAATAAACTATAACAAAAATATGGGTAATCCGCTGAACCAGTTTTCGCCAAGATTGTCCGCCTCTTATTCTATTTTCGAGAATTTAGATATAAATGGAAATGTGGGAAGATATACGCTGCAACCTGCTTACACTACACTTGGATTTAAAAATTCCGCAGGTGATTTTGTAAATAAAAACGAAAATTTAAAATATACAGTTTCCAATCAAGCAATTTTGGGGTTGGAATTTCGTCCGATGGAAAAAGTGAAACTGTCTGTCGAAGGATTTTACAAGCAATATGAAAATTATCCTGTCTCGGTGGCGGATGGATTGAGCATTGCCAGTAAAGGCACAAATTTCGGACAAGTAGGCGATGAGGAAATCGTTTCGATAGGAAAGGGACGTGCTTATGGCGTAGAGTTTCTGACGAAAATCATGGAAATGGAAAAGCTGAATGTAACGGCTACCTACACATTTTTCCGAAGTGAGTTTACCGATTCTACAGGGGTTAATTATTTTCGTTCGTCGTGGGATACTCGCCATTTGCTGAATCTTATAGCGAGTTACAAATTTCCCAAGAGCTGGAATGTGGCAATTCGTTGGCGATTTGTTGGCGGAGCACCTTACACGCCTATTGACTCTGTTTCGTATGTGAGGGCTGCGTGGAATATAACAAACCAGTCGTATTCCGATTACAAAAAATTCAATACCTTGAGTTTGCCAAATTCGCATCAATTGGATGTGCGTGTTGACAAAGAATTTTATTTCAAAAAATGGGTGTTGAATTTATATGCAGATGTTCAGAATGTGTATAATTTCAAAACGCAGGGCGTTCCGATTTATACCAACCTCGACGAAAATGGAGACGTAATTTCCGATCCTGATGGAAATCCGTCCAAACAAGGATTGAGAACAATTGATAGTTTTGGCGGAACAATTTTGCCAACGATCGGTTTAATTATAAAGATTTAAATTGAGCTTTATAAACAAACACTATAAACGAGTATTATGAAAAAAAAGATTTCAATGGTATTGCTTTTTGCATTTACCATAACAATGATAGCAGCCAGAAAAAAGCCGGAAACGTTTTCGTACGAAAACTATGGGTTGAAGTATTCAGGCTCAACAATAACAGTTCAGTTTGAAAAGGGAAAAGAGCATAACCATCCGCTTTTTGCAATATGGTTGGCCGACGAAAAAGGGAATTATATTCAACCGCTTTACGTTTCGGAAAGCATTGGAAAAGGAGTATTTAAACGCGCCAATCGGAAGACCGGTCATTGGATGTCGGGTGAAATACAGCGTCCGGCAGCCTTGCCTTACTGGACGCATCAACGCGGAATTTTGAACGAATACGGAACATACAATCCTACTCCTCATCAGCCGGAAGTGGATGCTTATACAGGTGCTACACCCGAAGGTTCGTTTGTTTTGGAAACCAAAACGATAGAGCCGTTGAAAGGAAAATACAAAATTATGCTGGAACTGAATCAGTCATGGGATTGGAATGAATACTGGTACAATAATTTATATCCTGACGATAAGGAATTTAAAACCTCAAGTCAACCGGCAGTGGTTTACTCGGTGGATATTGATACCAATCGCCCGCAAAAAGAATATGTGATGAAACCGATTGGCCATAGTCATTATTCAGGCGAAGATGGTCGGTTGTATGACGATTTAACCACCTTGACTACAGCGCTGAAAATCGCAAAAAAGATAACGGTAAAAATAGATTAAGCTCAAAATGAGGCAATACGCTTAATTAGCTGTTGTGCTGTCTTTTATATATTCTTCTCTTTGTAATTGCAAACCAATTGGTCGATCGCATTAACAGCAATACAATAATTGGGAAAGTGGCAATGTTGAAATCCTGAACTGATAACGCAAACGCAACAAGCGCCAGTACGAGAAAAACAATATTAATGATTTGATAAAAGAATAGCACAAATCGCAGAGGACGAATCCAAATCAATATAGCTAAGATGAAGTTTAGCGGGTTAAGCCATAATACATTTAGATTGTTTTTTACCAATGGATGTACCGACATGGTCATCAAATAGAAAACAATAATTCCGCCGAGTCCGGTAATGAAAAGTAATAGAGAGTCGAAGGGGATATTGTGGCGTTTTTTGATACGATCCAAAATAGTGAAAATAGTGCCTATAATCAAAATGATAACCGATATTGTCAGTGGTTTGAAAAGCCGGTTGGTTTTTTCTTCAGTACTGTCATTCTTGTCGACTAGAATTTTTCGTTCCGAAACTAATTTTTCTTCCGAGTTGTTGTGATTCTGTATTTTTGCCGTTTGAAATTCTTCCATCAACACTTCCGGCAAGAATGTGCTTTCACTTGTTGTGGCATTTCGATCTGCATCAATTCCAAATAGCAAATCGATACCAAATTTCAGCCAAGTGTCGTTCCCGGTATATACTCCAATCCATTGTCGGAATGTTTTAGTATTTGAGCTTTCCGAAAAACGAACAAATCTATCGTGTAAAGCCGCAAATACTTTATCCCGAGGGCGTGTTGCGCAGTTATCAAAAACAAAGTTATATCTGTATATTCTATTCTGTGGTTCGTAGTTCTGGAGCAACAACCTGAACAGTTCCCGCTTTTCAGCAATGGTTAGATTGAGAGTTTGCTCCCAAACCATCGAATTGCGTGCTTCATATTCAGGCAGAAAATACTTTGTGTCGTAAATTCCCAGTTGATAGTCGGTTTCTCCCTTTATGAACTTATAGTAGAAGTTTTTTGTTTCGAAACTAAATATGCCATAGTTGAAAACTACATCGGTTCCTGTCGAAGGATCTTTTATTCGTATAGCTGTATGCCCGAATTTTGAATAAATTTCTTCGCCCGGAGAGCAGGTGATTAAACTAAAAACAGCCGAATCGCCTATCGATGTTTGTTGAGCTTTGCTACTGAATGATACAAGCAGTATAATTGCGGCTAAGAATAGTTTTTTCATAATTTTATAATTTGAATAATGCAAAAATAATATTTTTTTTCAACAATAATATTTTTGATTTTAAGTTTATTAAATTTTTTGGTCGTTCACAAAATGTTGTTAAGTCATTTTGTAAATATATTTTCAAAGATTTATTGATTTTATAAGCTTTTTTTCCGTTTGCAACAATTTATATCGAAAAATTACTAAATTTGTGCTTTATAACATTGTTGTCAAACATATTTCTTTCAGATTAATTATGGCGAAAAAGAATGTTTTTGAGCTCAAACCCCTAGAGGAAATTCTTACAGTATGGGATGTGCTGACTCCCGATGAACGACAATTTGTTAACAATAACTATACAGTTCATTATTTTAAAAAAAATGAAATTATTCATTGCGAAGGCGAGATGCCCACGCACATGATGATTCTGGCTAGTGGAAAAGTAAAAGTTTACAAAGAAGGCGTTGGGAGCCGATCTCAAATTATCAGAATGCTTAAACCCGGTGAGCATTTTGGCTATCGAGCTATTATTGCCAACGAAGCTTATAATACCAATGTGATGGCCTTTGAGGCTTCGACGGTTTACATGCTTAAGGCGGATATTTTTATTTCTATCTTGCGCCACAACAATGCGTTTTGTTATCGTTTTCTGGAAGAAATGGCAACAGATTTGGCTGCTTCGGATGCCCGAACTGTCAATCTGACACAAAAACACATTCGCGGACGTTTGGCAGAGGCTTTGTTACTGCTCCGACAGAACTATGGCATGGAAGAAGATGGGGCGACAATCAGTATTTATTTGTCGCGTGAAGATTTGGCTAACTTGTCGAATATGACCACTTCGAATGCTATCAGAACGCTGTCGAACTTTGTGAATGAGCAAGTAATAGCCATGGACGGTCGAAAACTGAAAATCATTGACGAAGAGAAATTGCGGAAAATCAGTAAAATGGGATAATCCTCAGAAAATGTAACGATTTGTTGGCGTTTTCTGATAATCAAAACTAAATGAATGAACGCTTCTCAGATTCATACTACCTATAAATCAGCTCTAAACCTTCTTTCCGACGGGCAGCTGAAAGATTCGTTTGAAAAAACCCGCATACTTGTTTCCGAATTACAACTGGGAGAATATTCCGATCGGTTGGAAAATTTGGAGCAAAATTATAAATATCTGCTTGAGTATTATATTTCGGGAGCAGATGACCCACAACGGAAATCGGTTTATAATAAGCTGATTTCAAAGATATTTGTTCTTGTTTCGGAATTACGGGAGGAATTGTTGTTTCGCAATTCGAGTAATTTCGAATTCGCTCAAAAGAGATATTTCCCCCATAAACGAAAATTTCTTTCGAATGAGGAACTGTACAAAGCTCTTCATTACTATCATTCTCAAAGTGCTTTGCTCGAAAATGCAAATGAACCGCACGAGGTGGAACTGAAACGGCTTCGGTCGAACTACGAATCAGTTTTGCCCGAAATTTTTGGATTATACTGGCTGTCGGCAAACTATAGCGCCGAAGACAAGGATGTGTTTGTGAAATTATTGGATCCTGACTATCCTGGATTACTCGAAAAATCATTGCTTATTTCGGCCTTGACATTGAATCTGTGGCGAATGTTTGACGAAAGTAAATTGATGCTTTTGTTCGATTATTGCCAATATCCTGATGCCAAAATAAGCCAACGAGCATTGGTTGGGCTTTGTTTTGTGCTGGCAAAATATAATCGTTTTTTACCGTATTTTCCGTCAGTTCGAAATCGTTTGGTTTTGCTTTCCGATAACAATCATGTAGTGGAGAACTTCCTGAACATCATCATTCTTATCATTGGAACGGCCGAAACGGATAAAATCTCGAAAAAAATGCGAGAAGAAATTTTGCCTGAAATGATGAAAATAAGTCCGATGATTAAGGACAAAATGGATCCCGACAGCATGATGAACACTGACGAATGGGGCGAAGAAAATCCTGAATGGCAGGAGATTTTAGAACAGAGTGGTGTTTCGGATAAGCTGAAAGAGTTGAGTGAATTGCAAATGGAAGGTGCCGACGTGTATATGAGTACTTTTTCGATGCTGAAAAGCTTTCCGTTTTTTTCTGAATTTACCAATTGGTTTTTGCCTTTCGATCCTCATTATAGTGCTGTGAACGAATTGTTTGCTGCTGACGAAAAAACACTTCTTTCGTCGTTCGTAAATAGTGTAGTGATGTGCAATTCCGACAAATATTCATTCTGTTTGAGCATTCTTCAAATGCCGGAGTCGCAACGAGGAATGCTTAAGCAATCCTTTAAAATGGAGGCGGATCAGATAGAAGAAATGGCTCGCGAGGAATCTATTCTGACACCTGATCTTGTATCAAAGAATATTTCGAAACAATATATTCAGGATTTATTCCGCTTCTTCAAATTGTTTCCGCAGCATTCCGATTTTACGGATATGTTCGATTTCTCGCTATTGATGCACAAATCGTATCTTTTCGATATTTTGTCGTCGGCCAAGGATTTTAAAATGAGCATTGCGGAGTTGTATTTCAAAAAGAGTTTTTACACTCAGGCTCTTGAATTGTTCGAGGAAATACAAACTGAAGAGGAGACACCAAGCGCCGCTTTGTATCAGAAAATAGGATATTCGTATCAGCAAACTTCTCAAATCACAAAAGCACTCGATGCTTATGTAAAAGCTGATTTAATTCAACCAGACGATTTGTGGACTGTACGAAAAATGGCGCTTTGCTATCGTTTGTCCGGAAATTTCGAGAAAGCAATCGAATACTATCAGCATGTCGATTTTCTGAAACCGAAACAGTATTCTGTCATGCTTCAAATTGGACATTGCTTGCTTGCAATGGGAAAATACAAGGAAGCGTTGAACATTTATTTCAAGCTGGATGCCGAATACGAGGAAAATATAAAAATATGGCGTGCCATTGTTTGGTGTGCTTTTGTGGCTCAGAATATCAGTCAGGCGGTTTACTATTCTAAAAAAATTCTAGAAACAACGCCCGCTTCTCAGGATTATTTAAATGCCGGGCATATTGCCTGGAGTCAGAGCAGGTATGGCGAAGCAGCTGAAAGCTATCGTGAAAGTATTAAATTACAGGATGGCGGTTGGGATGCGTTTTTGGAACGATTTAACGAAGATAAACCTTATTTGCTTTCGAATGGAATTGATAAAGATGAGATTCCGCTAATGCTGGATGCTCTGAAATAATAGGCTTTTACAACCGATAGCCAATTCCCCATTCAATAAATTCAGCTTTTTGAAGATGTGTTTTTAGTCCGAGCGAGAAGAAATAATGTTTCGCGAAAGCATATTTTATCGAAGCGCGCGTATAAAGCCAACCATCTTCCTTTTCAATATCGTAAGGATAAATCAATGATTTGTTAAGTGTGTTTGCGGCTGCATCAGCATAAGGTTCCATATTGCGTAACGGATTGTAAATATACACTCCAAAGTGCATTCCTGCACTCAGTTTTCCAAAAAACAATTCGGGTTCTAGGCTAATACCGACTCTGATTTTGTTTTTCAATTCGTCGATGGTTAAATAGGTTCTTTTGAAATGAGTTTGGCCGTTGTAAACGCCATCGTAAAAACCGTCGACAGCAAATCCTAAACGAATATTGTTTCCAAGTTGGCGGTAAACTCCCAATACGAGCGATCCTGTCGGGTACATTTTATCATCTCTATAGTACAGCTCGCGCGCTCCACCGGAAAGTACAATGTCCATCGAAAATTTTTGAGGTAGCGAGGCGATTTCTTTTTTCTGAGGTTTTTGGAATGTTTTATAGTTTGGAAAATAAGTCAGACCGACGCTCGCATTAAGCATGTTGATGCCCGAGTTGGGTTGGAAAAAACTTCCATTCGAAGCGTGATTCCAATTGTAGGCTGCTACGAATGATAACCCTGAAAATAAGGGAATTTCCATATTTCCGCCTCCGGCAAAATATACATTCACGATAGATCCAATGGCGGCGTTTGCGTAGTTTAATTCCCCATTCGGTCCATTTAGTGTGTTTTCCTGATGAGGAGTGTTATCGTAACGTTTGTTCAGAAAACTCATGCCTGCACCCGCTTTCAGCTTCAATTTGAAAAAGTCAGTTTCGATCAGCTTAAAATTCAGGTAAGGATAAACTGCCAACAACTGTCCTAGCATTTCAGGGTTGCCAAGGTCGAGTCCAACCAAACCAACTCCGACAGTAGGGAAATTGTAGTGCTGATGCCATGGTTTTTCGCCCATCGTTTTCCATTCAATAGCTAATTCGCCTCCCTGAACCGGATTTTTAATTAGATTTTCAAGATGTATGGTGTGCTTAAGAATGTTCCCGTAAATATACTCACCTTTGATTTGATAATTGGTGTTTGTTTGTGCTTGCGAAAACGAATAAGCAGCCAAAACAAAATAAATGATGAGCATTTTTTTCATAATATAGCGGGGATGTGGTTAATTCCGATTCAATTATTTTGGTTACCTTTGACAACGCAAATGTAATAAAAAAACAGGATTTCGATCTGGTTGTTAATCAATTATTCGCATTATGTTTTCAGTATTAAAAAAAGAACTCGGGTCGTTTTTCAGCAGCGTAACGGGATACATTGTAATAGGAATTTTTTTGCTGCTTACCGGACTATTTCTCTGGATTATTCCGGGAGAATATAACATTCTGGATAGCGGATACGCCAATGTCGACGGATTATTCTATCTTGCTCCATGGCTTTTCTTATTTCTGTGTCCGGCTGTGACCATGCGTTTTTTTGCGGAGGAAAAGCAAACCGGAACATGGGAATTACTCGTTACCAAACCCATAAAAAAATCGGGAATTGTCTTAGGAAAATACTTTGCCGGCTGGTTACTCGTTATAGTATCGCTGTTGCCCACATTGCTTTATTATTTTAGCGTTTCCTATTTGGCCGAGCCGGTCGGGAATGTTGATTCGGGAGCATTCTGGGGTTCGTACATTGGTCTGCTGTTTCTTTCGGGAGTGTACACTGCTATCGGCACGTTTGCGTCTTCAGTCTCAGCCAATCAAATTGTTTCGTTTGTGATTGCAGTAGTGTTGAGTTTCTTTTTCTATTATGGATTTGAAGTGTTGGCAGGATTTTTCACTTCGGGACAATCGATACAAATACTGGAAACATTAGGAATTCATGCACATTATAAATCGATGAGCCGAGGAGTGATTGACTCGCGGGATGTAGGATATTTCATTTTGATTGGCGGGATTTTTTTA